>JAGVXO010000011.1 GCA_018303755.1 Candidatus Pacearchaeota archaeon | reverse complement strand
CTAATTGCTTGAATATAAGCTTGTCATTATATTCGCAGAATCTTTCTTCTAATTTTATTTTTAATTGTTCTTCAGGGAATAATGTTCGAGAGAATTTTTATTTGAATTTAAGCTCATATAACGGGAATTTTGTGATTTATTATTTTAATATTAGCGATATTGTCAATAAGTCTAAACTTTCTGGAAAAACTAAAATTAAAGTAGATACTACCTCCCCAGAAATAACAAATCTTACTTACTGGATTAATGAAAATCATGTTTTATTTAGGATGATAGTTAAAGAGAATAACTTTATGAGTGTTCAATATATGGATGCTGGAGCAGTATACCCAAGATGGAATATTTTGTGCACTTCTCTCTCTAATAAAAATCAATGCATTAGAAGAATTCTTTTTGAGAATGGCGGACATAATGTGACTATTCGCGCTTTGGATAAAGCAGGAAATAGTGTTTATCAAGATATTAATTTTACAATTACATAAGCAGTTATAATTTTGTGTAAACACAACACTTTAATAATCTCAAATCTTTTATTATTTTATGCTGTTTAAAAGAGGCGAGCTGAAGCTTTTGTGGCCATTTTATTTAGATTCTGTAATTTCATTTATCCTGTTTTTTTATCCTGCGTTTATAGTTGTCTATCTGCTGGATATTGGATTAACTCCGTTCAGGATTGGAATTTTAATGGCAGTTTATGCTGTTTCAGTTATCTTGTTTGAAATTCCAACAGGTGCTTTTGCTGACTTATATGGAAGAAAAGCATCAGTTATGCTAGGATATTTTTTTGAAATTTTTGTTTCTCTCGGAATTTATTTTTTCAAGGATTATTATTCTTTAATGGGTCTTTTTATTTTCTGGGGTTTTGCATATACTTTTTATTCAGGAGCATCTGAAGCGTGGAGAGTTGATTTGATAAATAAAAAAAATAAAAGACTGCTTAATGGGTTTCTTATGAAAAGGCACAGCCTTGTTTCTGCAGGGCTTGTTATTTCTGGATTTTTGGGTGTTTTTGTTGTAAGCAATTTCGGACTTTCTTCAATATGGCTTTTTGGCGCTGCTTCTTTCGCAGTTTCAATGATTATCCTTCTATTTGCACAAGAAGAATTTACAAGAGAAAATCTGCATATTAAAGATTCTTTCATCAATATTTTCAGGCAGGTGAAAGAATCTGCAAAGTATAGCTGCAGCCATCCGATACTTATCCCTCTTTCCATAGTAATTTTTATATTTACAGCATCTATGTTTTTTAACGAAGGTCTTACATGGGTCCCTTTGCTTAAAAATTATAATTTTCCCAATTATGCTTTTGGTTATATGTGGGCTTTTATGGGTGCGATAGGTATTTTTGCGCCAATATTCACAAAAAAACTGCTTAAAGAGAATAAAGAAAAAAATTTGCTTGTGTTTATCACTTTTTTATATCTTCTATCTCTTGTCTCAATTATTTTTGTTTCAGGCATTATTTCTGCATTTATTGTTTTATTTTTAACAACATTCTTTCTTAATGCCAAAATGCCCCTTGATACTATTTATTTTCATAAATTTATCCCGTCTAAAATGAGGGCAACAATCGGTTCTTTTGAGAGTTTAATCAGCCATTTTTCATCTGCTATTGCACCGATTTTAGTAGGATTTTTAGTAACAGGCATAGGCGCAAAATACACAATTTTTTCAGGGGCGTTTCTGATAATTCCTGTTTTGATTATCTATTATCTTATCAAAGAATAAATACCCATAGAAGTCAAATACACATATTTTTAATTACCCAGATTATATTTAAATACTGCAATGAGTATGACATCATATTATAATGCTTTTGAAATTGGAAACTTGATTAGAGAAAACAGAACTCTTGAAAAGAATGTATTAGCTTATCTTTGCTGTAAATGGCGCAGGCAGATTGCAGAAGAAGATAAAAAGCAAATGCGCAAGGCGGAAAGAAATGTTGAAAGTTTGTTAGAAGACTGATGAAGCGTTACGATACATTTATATACTTTAATTAACTATAGTTAATATAGTTTCTATGTGAAAAATGATTTTTGAACTTCCAAAGTTAAAATATGAATATGGTGCATTAGAGCCATGGATAGATGCAAAAACAATGGAAATACATTATACAAAGCATCATCAGGCATATTTGGATAAGTTGAATAAAGCAGTTGAAGGAACTGAATTAGATAATAAGGAAATAAATGAAATTCTTTCAGATATTGAGAATATTCCTGGAAACATCCGGAATGCTGTTGTGAACAATGGGGGTGGATATGCAAACCATAGTCTTTTTTGGCAGATAATGTCACCTAATGGAGGCGCATTGCCAAATAATTCATTAATCAAGGCAATAAATGCAAAATGGAAAAGCTTCAATAATTTCAAACAGGACTTTTCAAATGCATCTCTCGGGCTTTTTGGAAGCGGATGGATTTGGCTTGTGATTGATGAGAGTAAAGAGCTTGAAATTGTTTCAACAAAAAATCAGGATTCTCCAATCAGCGACGGAAAAATACCAATCCTCTGTCTTGATGTCTGGGAACATGCTTATTATTTAAAATACCAGAATAAAAGAGCTGACTACATTTCTGCATGGTGGAATGTTGTGAATTGGAAAAAAGTTGAAGAGCTTTTTGAAAATGTCTTGAATTGATTTTACTTAAAAATTCTCTTCTGGTAACATTTCATTCTTTTCCCCTTTACATTTTTTCATTGAAGCTTTTTTATTTTATTAAATATTAATTAAAATATTTGAAGAACCAATGTATAAAGCGGATTAGGGATTTGCAAAAATAGATAAGCGAGCGAGTGGAACGAGGGAGTCACTAATTGCCTTTATGACGAGCCCGAGCGATTGTACAAGCTAAAGAAGTTTATACAATAAGTGCAATCGCAAGCAGCAGGCGAGCCATATATAACATTTATAATCAAATAATCTTTTGTAATCTGATGAAAAAGTCATTTCCTAAACTAAAATCAAAAGCAATACTCTCTCCAATGGCAGGAGTTACAGATGTTGCATTTAGGGTTTTGTGCAGGAAATACGGAGCAGGATTAACTTATACTGAATTTGTCAGCAGTGCAGGACTTGCAAGAAAAAACAAAAAATCAATTGAAATGCTCAAGACAGATAAAACAGAAAAACCAACTGCTGTTCAAATTTTTGGAAATAACACTGATGAGCTCATTAAATCTGCAAAATTTCTTGAAAAGAAATTTGATATTATTGATATAAACTGCGGATGCCCCGCGTGGAAAGTTATTAAAATAGGCGCAGGAAGCGAACTATTAAAAAGTCCGCAAAAGATTTATGAAATTGTAAAAAAATTATCATCTGTTGTTAAAGTTCCTGTGAGTGTGAAAATAAGAAAAGGAATTGATGAAAAGAATATTAATGCCGTTGAAGTTGCAAAGATTGCAGAAAAAGCAGGCGCATCTGCAATAACAATTCACGGAAGAACACAAAAACAAGGATTTTCTGGAAAAGCAGACTGGGAAATAATTCAAGAAGTTAAAAAAGCAGTAAAAATCCCAGTTATAGGAAACGGCGATGTTTTTACACCTGAGGATTTTAAAAAGTGCCTTGAAGAATCAGGGGTTGATTATATAATGATTGCGCGCGGCGCAATAGGAAATCCTTACTTATTCAGGCAGATTAAGGATTATCTTAAAAAAGGAAAATACGAAAAAAGCCCTAATAAAAAACAGCTTTTTCTCGAATATTTGAAACTTGCAGAAAAGCATAAAATTAGTTTTAGCCAGATAAAAAGGCAGGCAGTTTATTTTACAAAAGGGATGAGAAATGGCGCAGAGTTGAGAAGAAAGATAAACACTTGCAAAAATGCTGGTGAGTTAAAAAATGCCTTTTGGAGGTGAAAAACCGTCATTTATTTTTGGTTTTTTAAATATTTTATTGACTTTATTGCCCAAATCATAACAAAATCTTGCAGTTTCTTCACCATATTCATGTAAAGAAGCAATCAAATCAGAATCGCCTCCACATTCTAAAATTAATCTATCTGATTCTATCATTTTTGATAAATCTTCTAAAACCTTTGCAAATCCCCATGAAGAGGCATAGTATTTTAATGCTAATTCCATTTTTTCATCAGAATGCGCCTTTTTTCCAAGTTCAATACAATCATTATACATTCCTACGGCAAGGGTTTCTTTTTGTGTTAAAGCCATTTGATTTTCCGCATTAGCTTATTTAATAACCTTTTTATAGTGTGATTTTGTGCTCTTTTTATGTATCACTTAGAACTTGATAAGGTTGTTGAAAGAATAAACTTTCTGAAAGCACAGAGAGTTTTAGTTCAGCTTCCAGATGGATTGAAAACAAAAGCAGAAGAAATAGTTGATTATCTTGAACAAAAAACAAACGCCAAAGTTTTTATCTGGTTTTCAAGCTGTTTTGGCGCTTGCGATTTGCCTTTTGGGCTCGAAGTAATGGGGATTGATTTGATGGTTCATTTTGGGCATAATAAATATTGGAAGGCAGAAAAATGGTAAGAATAGAATACATAAATGCAAAATGGGCAGGAGAAATAAAACTTGGAAAAGAAGTTCTTGAATATTTTAAAAAACAAAAAATAACCTCTGTGGCTTTATTTGCAAGTTCGCAATTCACAGAGTTGGATTCTGTAAAATCTCAGCTAAAAAATCTTGGAATTTCTGTAAATATCACAAAGGCAAAGAGAACAGATGGAGGGGTGCAGATTCTCGGATGTGACTGCTATGCAGACAGCTTTGAAAGACCGATTATTCAGAAATCTGAGGTTATTCTTTATGTTGGTGATGGGTTATTTCATCCAAAAGCACTGCTTCTTTCACAAATTAATTTTAAGGAAATCAAACCAGTGCTTATTTGGGATTGTGTTGCAGAAAAAATGAGTATTTTAACTGAAAAAGAGATAAAGATACAAATTAATAAAATGAAGAGAAATTTAAGGATTTACATTAATTCTTTTAAAATTGGAATTCTTGTAACAACAAAACCAGGACAGCAGTATATTAATCTTGCATTAAGGTTAAAAGAAGTTCTTAAAAAACAAGGAAAAAAAGCATTTATTTTTACTGACAATACATTTGATTTAAAACAACTTGAAAATTATCCTTTTATAGAATGCTGGGTAAATACTGCCTGCCCGAGAATTGGAACAGATGATATTACAACAACTGAAAAAGCGCTGATTAATATAAGAGATGCGTTTGCGCCTGCGACGGCGCTTGAGATGATAAGTAAATAACCATAACCTTGGTTATTTAGTAATCCTCTTCAATTTCTTTTTTTGGCTCTTCCTTAACTGTTTTGCTTTTTTTAGTTGGCTTTTCTGAGGAAGTTTTTTCTTCAGAAGTTAATTCAGAGAGGTTTATTTTATTCACTAATTCTCTGAATTCCAGGAATTTATCTGCGGGAATTCTTGTTCCTGCTTTTGTGAATCCTGTATATCTTTCTCCTGTTACAAACTCTCTTATAGTAACTCCTGTTTTCCCGCCAAAGTCGTCAATTCTCACAATAATCTCTGTGTTTTCGTTCTTTTTTATTTTTCCTATGTCTTTTTCCATTTTAAGATTATTAATTTAAGGTTAAACCTTTATTTTAACCTTTCCTTTTTTGATTCTGCACTGGCATGCCAATCTGAAAGGCGGTTCAAGCTCCATGTCTTTTTCTGCTTCTGTTCTGTCAGACAAATTTTCCGTCCCCTCTAAAACTTCTATTCTGCATGCTCCGCATCTGCCATCCTGACATCCGAATAAAACTCCAAGCTCTTCTGCTGCATCCAGGATTTTATCTCCGTCTTTAACATGGACGCTTTTTTTCTTTTTGATTAGTTCAGCCATAGATTTTAGAGAAAATGGGACTATATAAATATTTTTAAGTTAGTAAATCGGGTTATTTTAATGGTTGAATCCTTGTCTGCAGCTTTAAGAGGAACTGAAAGTTATCTTAGTAAAAATCCCATTCAACAAGTGCAATATCCAAAATGCGAGAGGTGTGAAAGAGAGATTAGAAATTTTATGGATTATCCTGTTGTAAAATTTACAAGATTTCAGATAGTTGAAATTCCGAAGATTGTTAGATTACATTCTACATTTAAAGAATATCCTATGAAAGTCAGAAGAAGAAAAGGGATTTTTCCCTTTAAAATAGAAACTGAGTGCAATAATCCAGAAATTCCTTTTGAAGTAAAGGAGTATTTTAGACATAGAATATCAAGCAAACCCAGAAATTTTGATGATGAGGGGAATAATTTTTTATTTGATAAGAAGATTTGGAGTTTTCAAAGAACGCACGATAATGTAGAAAGATATGTCTCTTTTGAAGATACTACCAGCATAGTTCATGAGGCTTTGACTAATGATGCAATTTCCACGGGGTTGGAATGCCTGGAAAGATTAGTTGGAAAAGAACTTTCCCCTAAGGAATTCGCTTCCTTGCCTTGTTTCAGTCAAGAATTACCTATTGGAAGATTTAAGTATGTTGGTTTGCGTGTTTTGAACTTAAACATGTTGAATTTAAGTAATGATCCTTTAGTTGTTAGATTAATGGGAGGAAATGATAAAATGTACTGCCCCCAAGAGAAAAGTTATCCATTATTTTTACCAGTAGCTAATTTAACCTATGAATGCAGGTTGAAAGGAAAATTTGTCCCTGAATAATCTTTTCTAAAATAAAAAGCCCCAATGAACAAATCTAAAATAATGGAAAAGTATGGGGTGTTTAAAAAAAGTATTTGTGTTCGCTCGTTTCACTCGCTCGCCTTATTTAAGATGGCGCGCCCTTCGGGCGCGCTTGTTTTATTCTTTTGCAAATCCTACGCCACGAGTACATTGGTTTTTGGGCGCTTTAATTAATGATGTTAAAATAATCAAAGAAAAATCTTAAATTAAAAGAGGTGAAATAAGGCAAAGTTGTGAGATGTTAACAAAATAACTTTTCTAATTTGCTTTTATTTTTACTGCAACTTCATTCCTTTCCTTCTTAACCTATAATGTGCATTATGTGGGCTTTTTCTATAATCTTTGCTGCGCACTTTGATTCCACACATTATTAACTTTAGGGCGTCATAAACTTGTTCATCGTTTAATGAGGGATATAATACTCTAATTTCTCTTGCAATGCTTTCTCCAGTCATTCCTTGATATCCTGATGAGTGTTTTCTTTTTCTTTCTGATTCCATTACCCCAATTATATCTCTTTCCAAAGGACTTATTTGTTCGCTTTCCATTTTTATTAAAGGCGAAGCAAGTATTTATTTCTTGTGAATGTTATTTAATGTTGACTGATTGATTAAATAGAATAAATGATAAAACGAAAGATTTATATATAATCTTATATAAAGAATAATATGGAGATATATAATTTAAAAGGCGTAATCCATTATCCTAATCTAAGAACAATGTTAATGGTGGAAAAAATTCTAAAAAATGCAGATGTGATGATAGACAGAGAAGAATTGAAGAGGAGGTTGCCAGCTAAGATTATGCATCAGACCTTAAACCTTATTTTAAGATACTTAGAAGAAAAAGGAATGATAATTGACAGCCATAAAGGAATATTATGGATTTATAATCCAAGTCCTAAATTAAGAAAGGCAATTGAAAACGCAAGGGAGATATAATGTTTCAAGGAAAAGAGGTTAGTGTAAAACTTGGAGAAGATGCAGATATTTAAATCTTTATAAGCAGGTGAGCTGAAATTTATTTTGTTAGCACCCCATATCTTACTCACATTTTAGGTCTTTTTATGAGAGTTTTCATTTCATAAAATTATTTTTACCTTAGTATAAATTAAAAAATTTAAAATAATTGATGTATAAATGAGTTCGCAGATTTGCAGAATAAAACAAGCGCGAAGCGCACTAATTATGGCGAGCCCGAGCGATTGGATGAACCTAATTAGACAATATATTCAGTGAGTACAATCGTGAGCAGCAGGCGAGCACAATATTTATTTTTCTAACATCCCATAATTTTGCTTTATTTTAAGCTTGTTCATTGGTGCTTTTTATCTTCAATATTTTAAAAATATAATAATTCGAATAAATCAATGGGTGAGATTTGCAAAATAAATGGGCGAATGAAATGAGCCACTAATTTCACTTATGGCGAGCGAACGGAGTGAGCGAGCCGGATATTCCTCCAAAAAACATTATCACAGAAAGATATATATATATAATTTCTTTAAAATGTTAATCTTGCTTTCATAAAGATAAGCAGGAATTTTAAAATTGAGTGAAAGGAGGTGATAAAATGAAAAGTAAAGAGTGGGTTGGAGTGATTGCAGTTGTGGTAATTATTGCAGTGGTTATGAGTTTAATTACTGCAGGAATTACAGGAGATGTGATAAGAGTAAAAAAAGCAACAACAGGGGCTTACGTATATACAAAGGCAGATATTGATGCAAAATTAAGAGATATTTCTGGATTTCCAAAAAATTGCAATGGTAATTCTTTTGTTTCAGTTGCAGCGCAAAATGGAACTGCTTATTGCAGGGAAAATCTCCATAATAAATGTTTGATTTCAGAAGTAACTTTGACTTTAGTTAATAGTACTGCAGAACAATTAATGTATGTAGAACATCATTATATTCCTTGCAATAATAATTTTGAGGATTATATAGATGATGATGAGAATCCTCCTGGGACTGCTACATTGACTAGGGTTGAAGTCATCTGCTGTGATTAATAACATTTGATTTTTATTCTTTTTCTTTTAATTTTCTTTTTTCAATTTGATAAATTAATTTAATAAAAAGTTTATAATGTTAACCGCAACCTTTTAAATTGCTTATTAGTTTATTCATAAATGCCGTCTGAACAGCTCACAAAAGGACAGGAAAATGTTTTGGAAAAGCAGGGTTATAGGATAGTTGGAAATCATTCTGCTGTTAAAACCTGCCAATGGACAAGAAACATGCTTTCTAGAAAAGGAGAGTGTTATAAATATAAGTTTTATGGAATTAGAAGCCATCAGTGCCTTCAGATGACAACATCGTTTTTCTGTGCTTCAAGATGCAAATTCTGCTGGAGGGGATTAAAAGCTCCTGTTTCAGATAAATGGTATGGAAGCATTGATGCGCCTGACGAAATAGCCAGTGATTCTATAAAAACCCATGTGAAACTTCTGCAAGGATTTAAAGGAAGTGATAAAGCAGACAAAACTCTTGTTAAAGAAATGGAAAATGTTCGGCATGTTGCTTTATCACTTACAGGCGAGCCAATCGCTTATCCTAAAATAAATGAACTTTTGAAAGAGTTTCATAAAAGAAGAATTTCCACATTTCTTGTCACAAATGCCCAATATCCTGAAAAAATAAAAGAAATAGAAAATGCAACTCAATTATACTTAAGCATTGATGCGCCGAATAAGGCGCTTCTTAAAAAAATTGATAATCCGCTTTTCGATGATTTCTGGGAGAGAATGAATAATTCTTTAGATTTATTAAAAACAAGAAATTACCGCACCTGCATACGGCTTACAATGATAAAAAATGAGAATATGTGCAATGCTGGTGAATATGCGAAATTAATGCAAAAAGGAATGCCTGATTTTGTTGAATTAAAATCATATATGTGGATAGGAGGAGGAAGAGCAAATTATAAATTAAGCAATATGCCGTCAATGAAAGAGGTTCAGGAATTTTCAAAAGAACTGCTCAAGTTTCTGCCAGATTACGAGTATATCGCAGAACACATTCCAAGCAGGGCAGTGCTTATTGCAAAAAAATCTTTAAATAAAAAAACATTCATAGATTTTAATAAATTTTTTGAGCTGATTAATTCAGGAAAAGAATTCAAGGCAGAGGATTATTCTTCAGAGAAGATGATGGAGAATTAATGACCTTTGCAAATCTGCTATTCGCTTGGTACAACATTAATTTATATAAAAAAATAAAAAGATAAAGGGGATTAATGTAAAAATCAAAAAAGAACACCCATAAAAAGACAATAGATGTGGAAAAGTTATGAGATGTTAGAAGAATATGGTTCGCTATACTCACGATTGCGCTCATTGTATTAAACGAATTTAGCTCGTGCAATCGCTCGGCTCACTTGTTTATTTTGCAAATCCTTAATCTGCTGATTTATTGATATTTTAAATTTATACATCTTGATTAAAATATTTAGCTAATTGGATTTTAAACAAAAAAATAAATTCCAAGGTGCAAACCTTAAATGTTGGGAAATTATAGGATATTAACAGAATAAGGGGTTAAAACCAAAAAATTATTTCATGCACAAATCACACTTGTGCGGAACTTCTCCGTCTTTCTTTCGGTGAAGCTTGCAGATATTTCCTGTTGCATGCACTTTTCTGCATAGAGCATATAAATGTTTATGGACACTTTTTTTATCTTTTATTATTTTATCGGCATATTCTTTTATAATTTTTAATTCTTCTTTTGAAAAGCTGATTTCATCAGCTCTTTTTGACGTCATGTACTGCGAAACTGCAGCTTCTGTTATTCCAAATATCTTTGCGCATTCTTTTTGCTTTAATTTATGTTTTTTTATCCAAGCTTTTGCTATCTCTTTTCTTAAAGCAGGCAGAACATACCATACATCAATTTCTTGTGGCATTATTTTCATAGTGGTTTATTAAATATCGTTAACTATTTAAGCTTTGTGAATTTTTACTCTATATGGCACAATTGATTAATAAACATACTAAATCAAAAATGTTTAAATCAAAAGTACTGGATATAAAAAAACAAGGCAATTCTCTGAGAATTATTGCTTTTTCTGTTCCAGACAACTTCTCTTTTATTCCTGGGCAGTATATTTCTATTCTTTTTAATAATACTTTACGCAGGCCATATTCAATTGCTTCTGTGCCTGGAAAAGGGAGTATTAGGCTGCTGATTAAGCTGAATAAAGGAAGCAAATCTTCAAAAGCTGTTTATGAACTTAAAAAAGGGCAGGTTATTGAAATTTTAGGCCCTCTTGGAAAATTTATGTTAAATAAAAAATCTGTTAAAAAGAAGATTGTTTTTGTTTCAGCAGGTGTTGGAATAGCTCCTTTTTGTTCTATAATCCCTTTTATTCTCAAGAATAGATTTAAAAATAAAATCTTCCTTATTGCAGGATACAGGAATGCTGAAGATGAACTATGCAAAGCGGAATTTAGGAATATTAAAAAGAGATATTTAAATTTTAAATATTTTCCAGTGTTCAGCAATGCGCCTGCAAAGAGAAAAAGAGGACATGTTCAGGATATTATTAAAAAAAATATAAAGATGCTTGAAAATGCTGATTTTTATATATGCGGGATGGGTGAAATGGTAGGTTCTGTAAAGATGCTTCTTGTGAAATCAGGGGTGAGGAATAAAGACATATACTTTGAAAAGTATTGACTTTTGCAGATATGGAAAATGAGGATTTAAATTTAGTTTCTGAAGATAAAAGATTTGAGAAAACAAGAAAGTTATCTATAATCGAAGGAGCAAGCGCTTCTGTAATGTCAGGAGCAGGAGATTCTTATATCACGCCTTATGCTATTGAACTTCAGGCAAATAACTTTCAGGTAGGGCTTCTTTCGAGTCTTGGGGGATTTATAGGCCCTATTTCACAAATTTTCGGCAGCAAGCTTATGGAAAAATATCCCAGAAAGAGGATAGTTGTAACTGCTGTGATATTTCAGGCCTCTATGTGGATAGCGCTTTTATCTCTGGGATTTATCTTTCTTAAGCATGGAAAGACAGAATATCTTATTCCTCTTTTGATATGTGCTTATGTATTGTATGCTCTTTTTGGCTCATTTGGAGGACCTGCCTGGTTTTCCCTTATGGGCGATGCAGTTCCGCAAAAAATAAGAGGAAAGTATTTTTCAAAAAGAAATAGGGTAAGCGGGATTGTTTCAATTGCTGCAGCGTCTATTGCTGCAATTTTGTTATATTACACAAAAGAATGGGGGCTGATTATTTATGGATTTATAATTCTCTTTGCAATTTCTGCTGTTTTTAGATATATATCTGCATATTTTTTAAGCAGGCATTACGTACCAAAAATAAAACTTGAAAAAGGATATTATTTTTCATTCTGGCAGTTTATAAAAAAAGCCCCATCGAATAATTTTGGCAGATTTACTCTTTATATCGTGGCGATTACCCTTAGTGTGAATATTGCAGGGCCGTTTTTTGCAGTTTATATGTGGAATGATTTGCAGCTTAATCCTTTATGGTTCACTGCGGTTAATCTGTCTGCAACTATTTTTTCAATAATTTTTATCCCCTTCTGGGGGAAGTTTGCTGACCGATATGGAAACAGAGAAATGCTAAAAATTGGGAGTGTTTTTATTTCAATACTTCCCGCTTTATGGCTTTTTTCTAAAAGTCCAATATATCTGATTCTTGTGCCTCAGCTTATATCTGGCATTGGCTGGGCTGCATTTAATCTTGCCGCATCTAATTTTATTTATGATGCTGTTACTGTTCCAAGAAGAGGGATTGTTGTTGCATATTACAGCATATTGAACGGAGCAGGAGTTTTTATTGGTGCAGCTCTTGGAGGAATAATAGCACAATATTCTAGCATTCAGTTTATGAATGTATTTTTGTTTATTTTCCTTATTTCAGCCATTGCAAGAGGTGTATTCTCATTATTGTTTATACCTCATATAAAAGAAGTATGCACAGGAGTTCTTCCTGCGAAGAAAAATCCGCTTTTGTATTTAAGAGAATTAAGGCAGTGATATTTTATATTATTTTAATTTAAGTTAAAGTGTTTAGTGTGGAGTATACACAAATGGTTTTGCGATATTAAGGATTTGCAGAATAAACATGTGAGCAAAATTGTTTTATTTTTACCATTTCCTGTAATCGTTCATCTTCTTGTATTCAGGATTTCTGTCAAGAAATTTGCTTATGAATTTTGCATTGTTTTCTCTGTCAACTATTTCATTGAGGGCATAAGTTTTAACTCCAAATCTTTCTGCATTTGGAATTGTTTTTACTTTGGACATTGCCTTTCTCTGCATTCCTTCGCTTAAAAGAACACTGTTTTCTGCCATTTCTGCAATTGTTTTTGCATTTGAAAGTGCGCTTCCTAAAGGAGTGAAGTTAAGCTTTCCATTTTCTTTTTTTGCAATTATATCTCCCTCGCTTATTCCTATACCAAATTTTATTTTTTGGACATATCTGTTATTGTGATTGTTTAATAATTGAGAAATCTCTTTAGAGATTTTGATTGCATTAAAGCTGTTTTCAAAGGTTCTTGTTATTGTAGGGGCAAATATCCCAATGATAAAGTCGCCAACTCTGTAAACCTTCCCTTTATTATCAGTAATCAGATTTATTGCTTTGTTTATAGTTTCTTTTGCATTCGAGCCAGAGGCATTTATTTCTTGGCTGTTTTTTATTTTTAGTGCAATTAATCCAGCAGTCTGCCTTTCTCCGTCGATAACCATCGCGTGCGTTGCATAAGGGCTGGTGCTTTCAATAATTGACTTTCTTTCTCCAGGAATAACCTTCATTACATTGCTTTTTGAAGGCATAGCATTATTTATGTCAATAGAGTTTGTTCTTCTTGAACCCTTTATATCAGCAATTTTTTCTTTTATCATTTTTCTTGAAGAAATAAGAAGGAACAAAAGAAAAACTGAAATAACAAATATCCACAGCAATTTGTTACTTTTAAGAAAATCTAAAGTGTCGAATTTTGAGGAGCCAATTGAAATTGATTTTCCTGTAAGCGCAACGCTGTTTTCCATTGAAGATATTCCGTCATTTACTCCAACAGTATAAGTGCCGTCTGGGGCAGAAAGTTTGAAATCCACAGAGCCACCTATGCTTAAATTTACCTCTTTTATCTCTTTATAATCTCCTATCTTAACTTCAACTGGCTTGTTGTAAGGAACATTTCCTATATTCTGTATTCTTAATGTACCATTTGCAATGGTAAATATTGCTTCAGAATATTGCTCTATATAAACTGATTGCATTTCAATTATCTCTTCTGAAATTGCACTTAAATTCCAGTTTCCATAAACAGCATCTTTTTTTATTTCAACATTATTCGCCTCTCCTGTTTTTCCTATTCCAGAGTATATTTCATTTCCATTTGCATCTCTTAATTTAAATGCCATTGTTTTCCCGTCCATAGTGTTGCCTGTCTGATCACTAAGGATTATTTTAAATTCAAAATTCTGCCCAGGAGTTATTTTTTTTGGGGCATCAATTATTAGCATTGTAGGTTTTTGGAGAATTGTTATTGTTGAGTTTGAAGAGCCGAAATTTGTTATTTCGTCTTTTTCATTTTTTTCATAGACAAATAAATCAACTGAATACTCTCCTGATGCAATTGAATCTGACAGAGAAAGATTTCCAGAAAATTGGTCTTTTACAACAGGCACAATGATATTAAGTTCTGCTATAGGAATTTTAATTTCTGCAAAACCATTGGTTTCCTTGCCATTTGTTTTTTTTGCACTTCCTGTGAATGCAGCATTTTCTCCAGGCATAAAATTTTCAGAGCCAAAATTTATATTTGGGATTATTTCCCCGCTTATATCAAATGTTATGCTTTTCTTTTCTTCAGCATCAGAAATTATTGAAAGATAACAGCTTCCTGATAATCCTCCAAGAAATTCTTTTGTCAGGGGTGCAGTGATTTCTGCAGAAACATCTGTTTTTGTCAGGTGATGATAATACAGCATTTTTGTTTTATTTCCACAAATTAAATCAACACTAACCCAGCTTTCTGCGCCATCTGTGCCGATTTTAACAGATAGAGTATCTCCAATGCTGTATGCGCTTGCCGGCTGTTCAATATAAAACACTTTTGCATCTGCAAAAGCAGAGATTATTGCAAAACTTAAAAATATGAGCATCACCAATCTTTTATTCATAAATTATTAACATAGAACGTATATTTAAAGGTTATTGGTGTGTTTGAAATTTAAGTATCTTGGCAACTTTTATAAACAAACACTGACTTAGAAATAAATGAAAAAAGATGCAAAGGTAACTCCGTGGGAAGTTTCAGGAAAAGTGGATTATAACAAAGTTATCAAAGAATTTGGAGTGAGCAGTATTGATGAAAAATCAATCAAGCGTATTGAGAATATTGCGGGAGAAAGCCATTTTATGCTTAGAAGAGGAATTTTTTTTGCGCATCGTGATTTAAAATGGATTTTGGATGAATATGAAAAAGGAAACAAGTTTTTTCTTTATACTGGAAGAGCACCTTCTGGAAAAATCCATTTAGGGCATTTGCTTCCGTGGATTTTCACAAAATGGCTTCAGGATAAATTTGATGTTGAATTATGGTTTCAGTTTCCTGATGAGGAGAAATTTTTATTCAAGGAAAATCTTGATTTTGAAAAAATAGCAGAGTATCTTGAGCAAAATATGCTTGATGTGATTGCACTTGGGTTTAATCCAAAGAAAACACATTTTATCATTGATACAAAACACGCGGGCTTGATGTATAAAGAAGCATGCAAAGTTGCCAAGAAAATAAATTTTTCAATGGTGCGCGCTTCTTTTGGAATGAACGAACAGACAAATATCGGAAGCATTTTTTATACTGCAATGCAGGCAGTTCCTTCATTTCTTCCTTCTGTTATCGCTAAAAAAGAAATTCCTTGTTTAATTCCTCATGCAATAGACCAGGATCCGCATTTCAGAATAACGCGTGATATAATGCCGAGAATTGGACATTACAAGCCAGCTTCAATCCAATGTTTATTTCTTCCACCCCTCACAGGGGCTGATGGAAAAATGTCTTCATCAGAAGAAATGGCAATTTTCACAACAGATAATGAAAAAGAAGTTGAAAGAAAAATAAAAAAATATGCTTTTTCAGGAGGACAGGCAACGATTGAAGAGCACAGGAAAAAAGGCGGAAATCCTGAAATTGATATATGCTTCCAATATCTAAAAATGCTTTTTGAGCCAGATGATAAAAAACTTGCAGAAATTGAAAAAAAATACAGAAACGGGGAAATGCTCACAGGAGAATTAAAAGATATTACAATAAAAAAAATCAATGCTTTTCTAAAGGAGCATCAGAAAAAGCGCGAGCTTGCAAAAAAGAGAATCAGAGAGTTTGTGTATAAAGGGTTAATTTGAATTAAAAAAGTTATTCTCTTAGAAAAAATATAGCAGGAAGAGATTTTGTTTTATTCTGCAATCATCCCATAATTTTTCTTATTTTAGGTTTGTCTATTGGGTTTTTTATTTTTTACATAATCTTTTTTATTCTTAATATAAGCTAAAGCCCCTAAAAGTTAATGCATCAATCATCTAAATTTATTCTCATGTCTTTTTAACCCGCCAATATCCTCTTTATCTTTTGATATCATAAAATCTCGTTACATGTCCTTTGCTGTCCGTGTATATATCAATTGGAGTCTGCCCTTTTGCCCAATCTGGCTCTGAAACAATATCTGCCCAGTAATGATTTGCAGATTCATCTGTTCCATACCATACTAAACTTTCTGCAACCTCTTTGCACGCCTTGTATGCCTTTTCATCAATAGAATTTCTTTTTGAATGAGTTTCTGCATTTCCAACTATTGTGCTGTTTGGGTCATTTGAATTTGTGTAGCTAAATTGCTTTCTTTTATATACAATGTCGCTTAATCTTTTTTCTCCTTTTACTGCTCTGACAACTGCGACACTTCCAACTTTGTGCAGGTATTCTCTGTCTTGATAGTGTTCTCTTGCTTCTGCATAAATCATTTCTGCGAGTAAATCAATTGTTTTTTTATTTGTATCATAAAATTCAGGATAGTATTCTCCCATCCAGTCTTTTACTGGTGTTAAAACAGATATTCCGCCATCGTCTTGCATTTTTCTTTCTAAATTTTTCTGAGCAATTGCTAAATTTTCATCATATGCTCTTCCAAATTCAATGGTTTTTTGCTGTTTTGCATATTCTGCGTTAATTAATGAACTAAAAGTAATTCCCGTCCCTATTGCTGTCATCCAGAGAGCATTGGCTAGATTTTCCATAAATCCTTTTTGTTGCCTGTTTTTTGAATTCCTCATTTAATTAATTGTAACTACTTATTAGTTACTTTATTATTTATATGTCAATACTACTTAAAAGTGGCTATATTTAAAGCTTTCTATGAGCAGTTTTGAAAGAATACAATTCAAATAACGAAATTTTATAAACGCCTTTAATTTACTAATAGTATGAAAATAATCACGCTTCACTGCGATTATATCAAGTTTAAGCCGTTGAAAAAGGCGCTTAAGTCAGCAGAGCTCGGCAAAGGGGAAGATAAAGAAAAAGAGATTAAAGAGCCGTTAGTTGTGCTTACTGCATTTGAAGAAGGCGATTTGGCTGAAAATATTCCGAAGCTGATTGAAAATATAAAAGATATTGCAAGGCAGGTGAAATCTGAAAATATTGTACTTTATCCTTATGCACATTTAAGCAGCAATCTTGCATCTCCTGAAACTGCAAAAGAGCTTCTTGAAAAAGCAGCTGCTTTGTTAAAGAAAGAATTTAAGATTGTTGAAAAAGCGCCGTTTGGATATTACAAGGAATTTGAATTAAAAGTAAAAGGGCATCCATTAAGCGAGTTAAGCAGACAGATAAATTCAGAAGAAAAAAAAGATTATAAAAAAACAGAAGCTAAAGAAGAGAAATATGATTACAAACGGCTTTTGAAAGAAATATCAAAAATAAAACTCGATAATTCAAAATTAAAGGAAAATGACCATAGAATTCTTGGGCAGAAAATGGATTTGCTTAGCTTTTCAGAAGTTGCACCTGGAATGGTTTTCTGGCATAATAACGGACTGATTATTTATAATGAGCTTATAAATTACTGGAGAGAAATTCATGAACAGGCAGGCTATCAAGAAATATCCACTCCGCAGATATTAGACGAGAAATTATGGAAAATTTCAGGGCATTGGGAAAAATATAAGGACAATATTTTCTTGACCGAATATGAAAACAGGAAATTTGCAGTCAAGCCGATGAACTGCCCTGGTGGAATGCTCGTTTATAAAAATAAACCAAAATCCTACAAAGAACTTCCATTAAGAGTTGGAGAGCTTGGAATTGTGCACAGACAGGAGCTTTCAGGGGTTTTAGCAGGATTGTTTAGACTCGTAAAATTCACACAAGATGATGCTCATATCTTCTGTACAGAAGAACAAGTTGAAAAGGAAATCGAAAATATTATGAAACTCATTGACGAGTTGTACTCTAAGTTTGGATTTTCATACCATGTTGAGCTTTCTACACGCCCTGAAAAAAGAATTGGAGATGAAAGTTTATGGAACCTTGCAGAAAAAATCCTTGAAAAAGTTCTGAAAAATAAAAAGAGGGACTATAAAATCAATAAAGGCGACGGCGCATTTTACGGGCCTAAAATTGATTTTCATATAAAAGACTCTCTTGGAAGAACATGGCAGTGCGCAACAATTCAGCTTGATTTTGCAATGCCTGAAAGATTTGATTTAACTTACATTGACAATTATAACCGCGAACAAAGGCCTGTTATGATTCACAGGGTTTTATATGGAAGTATTGAAAGATTTATAGGAATTTTATTAGAGCACACTAATGGAATGCTTCCAACATGGCTTGCACCGATACAAATAAGGATGATTAATTTTACAGACAGAAATACAGAGCAAGCCAAAAGAGTAATTGAAAAACTGAAAAAAGAAATTCCTGCATTAAGAATTGACTCTGACTTTAATTCTGTGCCTTTGAATGGAAAGATAAGAGAAGCTGAAATTCAGAGAATTCCATATATAATTGTGGTAGGAGACAAAGAAGAAAAAGAGAATACTCTCGCTGTGCGGAAAAGAGGAGACAAACAGATAGTTTCTGAGAGTATAGAAAAATTTATTAAATCAATTAAAGAAGAAATTAAGGAGAGAAAATGATAAGGAGTAAAAGAGGTTAGAAAATGAAAATACAGCCCTATCTTAAAAAATTGAATAATTCAAAGCAGTTCAAGGATTTTAAATCAAAAAATCCAGATGCCTTTCTTTCAGCAGGATTTTTTGTTATTGATTTGGCTTCTGGAAAAAACCTGCACCAAGTAGATTATTATTCACCTAAATCCAGCAAGATGGTTACTTTTGTGCTTGATGGGAATTCTGTTATATTGAAGCCGGCAGAGCCGTCAAACTCAAAGACTCCAAAGGAAATAAAAGAGAAAATAAATATTGATCTGGATATTCTGAAAGGACTTGTTGAAGATGAAATGAAAAATCAGACAGTTACAAAAAAACTTCAGAAGATTATTGCAGTTGTTCAGAATACTGATGACTGCCTTGTATGGAACCTTAACTGCATTACAACGGATATGGGAATAATTAAGGTGCATATTGATGACAAAACACATTCAATACTGAAATTTGAGCAGGTTAGTTTGTTTGATGTGGTCAAGAAGATTTAATGGATTTTGAATTAAGATATTTTATTGGATGTTGTCTATGGTTATTTGCCTTTCTATTTTTGTTTTGTTATATTTATCTATCTTTCTATAAAAACAGAAAGGTTTATAAATAAAGATAATCTAATTTAGAAAGATAAAAATGAAGCAAATAGAACTTGTATATCGCGAAATATTGTTTAGAGAGATTGAAAAAAAAGAAAAAAAGCTTACACAGTCAGAACTGTCAAAAAAGCTTAATTTGTCTTTGAGCATTGTTAATTCAGCAGTAAAAACTCTTAATAGGGTAGGGGCAGTAAAAATTAGCCAGAGAAGTTTTGACATTCTTGATTTGAAAAAAATTCTTTATCTTTGGGCTTCTGTTAGAAATTTGGAAAAAGATACAATTTTTAAGACAAGAATTGACGCGCCCGTAAGAGATATAGAAAGGATGATGCCCAATGTTTTTTTTACAGCATATACTTTTTATAAACTTAATTTTAAAGATGTTCCTGCTGATTATTCAGAAGTTTATGTTTATGCCGATGAATTAGAATTAGAAACAATAAAAAAAAGAATAGAAAAGTTTAAGACTTCTGAAAAAAATGCAAACTTATTTATATTAAAAAAAGACGCTCTCTTAGATAGTTATGCAAAACTTCCTTTATCACAGCTCTTTGTTGACTTATGGAATTTAAAAGAATGGTATGCAAAGGATTTTTTAAATGCCTTGGAGAAAAATTTAGGAGTATAAAATGAAGTTTTGGAACTCACAACTAACAGAAAAAAGCTGGGGAATTTTGCAGGAATTAAGAAAAAAATATGATTTTATACTTATTGGCGGATGGGCAACATATCTTTGGACAAAACAGCAGAAATCCAAAGATATTGACATTGCAGTAGATATAGAAGAGATGCAGATACTTAAGAAAGCAAATTTATCAAAGAATGATAATCTTAAAAAATACGAAATGAAATTTGGAGAAATCGATGTTGATATTTATGTTTCTTATTTTTCAAAACTTACAATTCCTGTTGAAGATTTGAAGAAATATTCTGCAAAAACAGAAGGGTTTAATGTTGCAATTCCAGAGGCTTTGCTGGTATTAAAACAGGGGGCGGAAATTGACAGGCGAAACAGCGTGAAAGGAGAAAAGGATAAGATTGATATTATTTCCTTATTATTCTTTTCAAATATAGATTTAAAGAAGTACAAATCAATTATAGAAAAATATTCTCTTGAAACTTACATAAATGATCTTATTTCTTTATTGACAAGTTTTAAGGATTATAATTCCTTAAATTTAACTCCAAGAGAGTTTAAAATAAAAAAACAGAATATTCTTGCTTTAATTAAGAAGGTTTAATTGAAAATATTTGAAATCAATCAAAAAGCGGCTCTCCGCTTTTTGTCAGCTCCATAAGCCTTTCAAATACTTTTTCTGCATATGCAGAAGTATTAAATAATCGATTGTTGACGGATTTTACAATTGTAACAAAATTTGCTGTTCCTGTTAAAAAAACTTCATCAGCAGACATAATCTCTTTTGGAGATAAACTTTTCTCAGTTACAGGAAAGTTTTCTATTACGGCCTTTCTTGTTATTCCTTCAAGAATTCCAGATTCAATTGATGGAGTAATAATCTTTCCATTTTTAACAATAAACACATTGCTTGTTGTTGCTTCTGCAACTTTTCCGCTTTCATTTAACAGTATTGCTTCATCTGCACCCAATTTTTTTGCATTAATTGCTGCGAGAACAAGATTGCCGTAATTTAGGGATTTTATTTTTGGATTTATTGAATTTTTATTTGTTCTTCTTATTTCAGAAATAACTGCATTAACCTGTTTTAATGGAATGAATTCTCTTTGGGTTACCATAATTATAACATTTGGCTCGCACAAACTTCCGATGCCCTGCTCGCCAACTCCGCAGGTTATTATGATTCTTATGAATGCATCATCAAATGATGACTTATTATATGCATCTTTTACCATTTCTTTTACCTGTTCTTTTGAAAACTGAGGCATAATGCCCATCATTTCAGCAGAATTGAACAGCCGGTTGATATGTTCGTTTATCATAAATGCTTTTTTATTAAATACCCTGAATGTATCAAAAACTCCGTCTCCGTAAAGCAACCCATGATCAAAAACACTTATTTCTCTACATTCTTTTCCATTTATTGTTACAAAGGATTTGTTTTTGCTTTCCATATATCTCTTTATTTTTAAGCAATATACTTTAAGAAATAAACAATTTAGTCTATTAAAGGTTTCGTTTTAATAACACTCTAATTTTTCTAATATCCTATAACCTTCCACTCATTTTACATCTTTTCAGTTAATATAATGTTAATTACATACTTCCTGTTAAATATACAAGTCACAGATTAGCAGATTTGCAAAATTAAACAAGTGCTCCGAAGGTGCGCACTATATGGGTTGAAAGGCGAGCGAATAATTAGTTTTGCTAACACCCCATAACTTTTCCTTATTTTACATCTTTTAAATTCTACAAATTTTCTTTTTACATTAATCACTTTCATCTTTGATATCAATTAAATAATTTGAAGAATCAATGTATAAATTGATAGTAGATTTGAAAAAGAATAAATTGGCGCAAAGCGCAAATTAAGGCGAGGTGAAGCCAAGGTAATATCTATTTAAACATAGCAACTTTTATAACTTTGACTTTCAATTAAATATTATGGCAATTAAAACAGGCGTTTTTAGGAAGGGTGTGTTTATTGTTGTTTATACAAATGATAAGGGTAAAATTAAATATTTATTGCTAAAAAGAAAACTTCACTGGAAGGGATGGGAATTTCCAAAAGGCGGAATTAAGAAAGGCGAGGGCATTTTAAAGGCAGTTAAAAGAGAGCTTAAAGAAGAAACTGGAATAAATCCAGTTAAGATTATAGAATATAAATTTAAAGGAAGATATAAATATCCTAAAAAGATTTCAGACAGAAAGGAATTTATAGGACAGACCTTTCAGCTTTATTCTGCTGAAACTAAAAACAAAAAAATAAAACTTGATAAAAGAGAGCATTCTCAGTATAAATGGGTTGGTTTTAAGGAAGCTGTAAAAATGCTGACTTGGAAAAACCAGAAAAAATCTTTGGAAGTTGTTAATCATGCTATTTCAAAGAAGAGAATCAGGAAGATTTAAACTTTGGCTTTTCACCTATCATCACGATATTTCTCGCATCATTGATTTTATTTATTTCAGTCACTTTAAATCCAGTTTTTTCAAGCTCTTTTTTCAGCTCTTCATAAGAATATAAGTAATAATATCTAAATATTTTTTCATTCTCTTTGATATTCCACGAAACTTTTGTTTCTTTCGGCTTGTTCTTCCATCTTTTTGAATTCTTGTTCCATGCAGTTATCAATACTTTTCCATTAGGCTTGAGAGCCCGGTAAATCTCCTTAAGCACTTTTTTCCTGTTCTGTTTTCCTTTTATACAGTGAAGCGTTGCTATAAATATTGTCTTGTCAAAAAAATTATCCTCGAAAGGTATTTTCTCTGCTTTTGATTTTGTGAGAATGACTTTTATTCCTTTTTTCTGCGCATTTTCTTCAGCATATTTCAGCTGTTCTGCTGAAAAATCAATTCCGTAGATAATTCCGTTGAATTTGAAAAAATTCCTTCCGCTTCCACATCCTAAATCAAGCACTTTTTTATCTGTTTTCTTTATGAAATCATTAAGCAAACTGGGTTTATATCTTAATTTTGGCTCTGACTTGTATTTATTCCAGAACGGCGCAATTTTATCCCATACTTGCTCTTGGCTGATCTGTTTTTTTGCCATGTTATTTTGAGTAAACAATATCGTGATGGTCATAATCAAGCAATCTTATAATTTTTTCATTTTCTAAAATTTCATAAATCAAACAAAAATGCCGAATATGGACACTTCTCTGTCCTGCCATATCTCCTCTTAATGGCTCCCCAATTTGAGGATTCTCCAGAATTTCATTAATCTTTCTTGTAAGTATTTCAAACTGCGATTTGTCTTTTTTAGAAAGTTTATCAAATCTTTTATCTAACTTTTCTGAGATTTCAAGAGTATAAGACATTAGGCATACCTCTTCTTTAAATCTTCTATGCCTCCTACTTTAATAAATTTTCCTCGTCTTATATTATCCAATCTATGCAAATATTCTTCCCTGACTTTCGGCTTTTCTTCAATTTGCGCCTTGATAAAAATATCTATTTGCTTGCTCATGCTTATTCCATTCTGTCTGCAGAATTCAGAGAACTTTCTGTATGTTTCTTCTTCTAAATTAAACGTTTTTAGTACCATATTAAACCTTATTTAATGTTATTTAAATAGTTTTCGGTTCTTTTTTGATTAAAGGCATGAAAAAGCATTTTTATAGTATTATTTCCTGCTATTTTTATGAAACTGCCTAAAAAAGGAGAGATTAGAAAGCCGACAAAAACGATTTCAGGAGTCACACCCATAGCTGTTATGGTTAAGCCACGCCCCTGTGCACACGGAGTTTGCAGATACTGCCCAATGCTTGAGGTTCCCCAGTCATATACTCCAAAAAGTCCGCCCGTAATAAGGGCAAAAATGCTTAATTATTCTGCCTATGAACAAATTCTTTCAAGATTAAAGGCATTTAAGCTGATGAACCACCCAACCGATAAAATTGAACTGATAGTCATGGGAGGAACATTTCTTTCTTATCCTTTAGATTATCAGTATAACTTTATTAAGGGGTGTTATGATGCGCTTAATGGACGAGTTTCAAAAACACTTGAAACTGCAAAAAAACTTAATGAAAAAGCAAAACACAGATGTGTTGCCTTATGCATAGAAACGCGCCCTGATTTTGCTTCTGAAGAAGATATTAAAAGATGCCTTGAATTTGGCGCTACGCGGGTTGAACTTGGAGTGCAAGTATTAGATGACAAGATTTACAAAAAAATAAATCGAGGACATACTCTTAAAGATGTTATTGATGCAACAGCAAGGTTAAAACAGGCAGGATTTAAAGTCGGCTATCATATGATGCCCGGACTTCCTGGAGCTACAATGAAGAAAGATTTGGAAATGTTCAAAGAATTATTTTCTAATGAAAGTTTTAAACCAGACCAATTAAAAATTTATCCTTGCCAGGTTATAAAAGGGGCTTTATTGGAGCAGGATTATAAAAAAGGAATTTACAAGCCATATAATTTTGAGCAGACAAAATCGCTCTTAACTGAAATTTTTAAAATTATACCAGAATATTGCAGAGTTATGAGAGTGATGAGAGAAATTCCGCCTGAATTCCTTATTGCAGGAACAATAAGAATTGACTTGAGAAAAGATGTTGAATTTGATTTAAGGAATTCAAAATCAGACATAAAAGAAATAAGATTTCGGGAGATTGGATTTGCAAAAAGCGAGGAAAAAGAAGATGATAAAATATCTATCAAAGAAACCGAGTATTCTGCAAGCAAAGGAACAGAGTATTTTTTACAGGCAGTTAATAAGAATAATATCCTTTTTGGGCTTTTAAGATTAAGAATAAACAATAATATTAATAATAATTTTATAAAAGAACTTAAAGATTGCGCAATTGTGAGAGAGATTCATGTTTATGGAAAAGCGCTTGCACTTGGAAAAAAATCAAAAAGTGCAGGACAGCATAAAGGCATAGGAAAGATGCTCATGCAATGTGCAGAAGAAATTGCAAAGCAGAACAGCATAAAGAAGGTTGCAGTTATTTCAGGCGTCGGTGTGCGCGAGTATTACAGGAAATTGGGGTATAAATTAAAGGGAAGTTATATGATAAAGAGGATTTGAATTATTCTAAAATTTGAAATAATTTTTTAATTATGGAGATAATTTGTTTTTCATTGTTTATAAGAAATTCCTCCTCCACCTTTTCACCATAATACCCAATATTGTTTCTTAACTTTCTTAAAGTGTCTATTAAAATTATGTCGGATTTATCAAATTCTTTATATTCTTCTTCAAGATAATAAACTAGCATTTTATGGCTTAGAGTTTTAAAACCATCATTATACATCAAAGCAGTTATTAGTTCTTTGATTATTTCATAATATTCTTCTGTAATTTTATATATTTTTGTTTCTTTTTTAATATCATTAAATCTATCTTTAGCCATCTCAACTAGAGATTTCGCCCTTATAGGATTTTTTGTTATTGTGAAAATTTCTTCATTCATCTTTTATATACCCTTCTAAAACAAGCCCATTAAGTATTTCTAATCTGATATTTTTATTTACTTTCTTTAAATTAGGCTCAATAATTAAATGAATGTTCCTTTTTAATTTTTTTTCAAAATCTTCTAGGTTTAAATGCTTGTTTTTTTCTGATAGAATAAAAAAATCTATATCACTTTCTTCAGTATCCTCTCCTCTAAAAAAAGAGCCATAAAGGACAATGGCCTTTGGATAAAGTGCGCTGGACAGAGAGGTTAATAGCCCAGATTCTTTAATTTTTATTATATTAAATATCTTCTTATAAAATAAAAACTTTTCATTATCTCTGTCAGCAATATACCCAAAAAATCTCTCCCCCTTCTTTCTAACTATCATTTGACTTTTTTCTAAGTCTTCAATATGCTTTTTTACAGAAGTGGGCGATAAACTTATTTTCCTAGATATCTCTTTAATAAAGTGAATTTTAGCGGGTTCGTCTACAAAAATTTCGAAAACTTTCCAAATGCTTGATTTAAGTATACTTTTTTGTTCCATTATATACATTTATGTATCTTAGGGTATATAAATGTTCCTACATGAAATATAGGAGTTTTAAAGAATAAAAAGAAAAAAGAAAGAGAAAATAAAATTATTCAGTTATTGTAACTTCACTCATAACAGAGCAAGTTTTTGTATTGCTTATTATTGCAGCAACGCCGACTTTTTTACCCTTGATATCTGCAATTGCCCCGCCTGGACTAAATCGGTATAAATAAGTTTTGCCTGCAGTTACAACATACTTGTTTGGAACGGGATTTAAAGAGGCACTTCCACCACTTATTACTGGTTCTATAAGTGCAACACTCCTTTTATTTCCATCTAAATAAAATTGTAATCCAGATAAATCTTCATTTTCTCCTTCCGCTGTTCTTGAAACAGTTACATTAACTGCAATTGGCCCACTATTGTTATAAGCCAGTGCAGAATCAATAGTGATTGATTTTATAACTGAACAATCAATATCAAATTCAGTCGCAGTTTGAAGATTATTCTTAATAAACGGCTGAAGCACAAACCAAATTATGACGACAGCTGAAATTGCAAGGAGAATCATCAGTACAGTAACAATAATGTCTGACAGCCCTTTTTTATCACTTTTCATTTTTCACCTCCTTTCACTCAGCTTTGAGATTTAAAGCCTTTGTCTTTAATATGCATATTAAGAATACAGGGTTTATAAATAATTTGGTGAGTTTGTTTTTATTCTGCAAATCTGCTGTCCATTTATACATTGGTCTCTTGGGATTATTTAATTCTGAATTATTATAATTTAAAATCAATAGTAAATAAACTTCAATGAAAAGATGTAAAGTAAGGCAAAATTATGGGATGATAGAAACACTAATTATGTGCGAACCAGAATTCAAGCTCTTTTGTCTTTTTGTCAATGCCTTTAAACCTGCAAAAGCCGAATCTTTCGAACTGAATTATCGCCCCAGGTTTAAGTTTTTTAACTGCTGATTCAGCAATTCCAAATGAGTATGCGCCGTCAGGCATCATTATGCGCGTTTTCACGCCATCTGAAACCCAGTGTATTTTTCTTAATTCTGGTTTATTTTCAGATGATGTGTATCTTGCTTTTTTGGTTAAGAGAATGTTGCATAAATGCATTAATCTTACTTCTTTGTTCTCTAATTCTTTAAAATCTGAGTTCTGCACAAAAATCTCTTTATTGAGCTTTATTTTTCTTGTCTTGTCTTTTTCAGGATGAATTTTAACTTCAATTTCTCCTACAGGGAGAATATCCAGCGAAATCATAATTGGATTTTCAACAAAATAATACCTGTCTGCATTTTTATCAAGATGCTTTCTGTTTATTGCATATAACTCATCAACTGGTATTGAAATCTCGTTTTGATTAAGCCCAATTTTTTCAACAAATTCTCTTAAACTTTCTGCAAGTATTCCTCTCTGTTCTAAGCTTTGCACACTCCAAGTTCTTGGATCATTCCAGCCAATATACTCTCCACTTTTAACCTCTTTCTGCGATTTGCTCTTGCTTAGTTTTCCTTTTATTCCTTCAAGCTGAACTAACCCAACATAAATCAGTTCAGGATGCTTCCATTTAAAAATGTCCCAGATATACTTTTGCATTTTTCCTTCAATCATCAGCTCTTTACCTCTTATTATATGAGTTATATTAAGCAAATGGTCATCAATTGCCCATGAAAATTCAAGCATTGGCCAGACAGAATATTTTTTTCCAACTCTCGGGTGCTTTCTGTCAGAAATTCTAAATAAAACTCTGTCTCTAAATGCAGGATCAGGATATGTCATTGATGTTTTAATCCTTAATATATAACTTCCTTGTTTTGCCTTGAACATTTTTTTCCAGCGTTTCATCTGCTCTTTGACTGGATAAATTCTGCACCCGCATTCTACTTGTTTTATTCTGTTTTCTCTAAGCTTTTCCTGCGAGCACGAACACACATAAGCATTTTCAGATTGTATCATCTTTTCAGCATATTCGTAATAAATTTTTAATCTGTCTGATTTGTATAAAATCGGCTTTGAGTATTTTACCTTGAGAAAATTAAATGCTTCTGGAATTAGTTTATATGCCTCTGGTGTTATTTGCTTTTCTTCGCTTCCGATTGTGTCATCAATAACAAGAAGTGTTTTGCCTTTGTATTTCTCTGCATAAAGCGCATTCAAAAGATAAGTTTTCATATTTCCTATATGAAGTGTTCCAGAAGGAAATGGCGCCATTCTGAAAATTGGCTTTGCTTTTACATTAGGCAGTTCTTTGAGCCCTTCTTCCTGCTTCTGTTTTTCTTTGATATATTCTTTGTATTTTTCAAACATAGAGTTTCTTTTTTCTTCACTGAAAGAATTAACTTCTTTGACAATTTCTTTAATGCGTGGCATTACAACATTAATATCCTGTTTTTCAAGCCCGTGCTGGAAAAGCTTTGGAAGAACCGCGCTTTCAATTGCTTTTTCATAAAGAAGCGCGTTTTCAAGGACATAGGCATAGATTTCGTTTTCAAATTTAACCATACTAAGATAAATAAAAAGTCATTAATAAATTTATGCACTTTTCATTTTAGGATAATTTTATTTTTTAATCACACATTCCTTTTCCACATTTAAGGTTTATCAATTAGAGGTTTATTTTTATTTGATGCAGGAAATATTAAAAATTACTTTAATTAAGAATATTAAAGAGATAATAGCTTGAGTGGATTAAGGATTTGAGAAATTTTAGGTAATCTAAAACATATGCCCCTGCGATACATGTCTCTATGGGAGCGCACATTATTCCTCAGGCAAACTCACGCTGTTTATTTTATCTATATCTTCCAGCGAAATTCCCGGAGGATATTCTCCTGTTCTATCATAATAGCAAAGAGCATAATTCAAATCATTAAACGGATGTTCAATTCTGCATACAATCGCATCAGTAGCACTGGTGGTTTGTTTAGGGTATGTAACATTTCCTGCAAAATTAACTTCAGTTATATTATATGTGGTATTTGATGATTCTATGTTTGCAGAATTATTTGTGCTTCTAGGCTTATGAAAGCAACTTCCGCAATCTTTACTGCATCTGCTGCAGCTTTCTGATGCGTCGCAAACTCCGTCTCCACAGATTATTTCTGGCTCGTCAGGAACATTATAAACTGCGCCCATATCTGCGATTATCATCGGATAATCGCGCAAAGGCATGTTTGTGAAAGTCATTGCATTTCCGCTGATTGAATAATCCCTTGTTGTTAAATTCCAAACTTCGCCTGTGAACATGTCAATTAAAATTGGATTTTTAAGAATTTTGTTGATTGTGACAGAAGTTGTTAGCTCATCAGAAATTCTGCTATCAGCGCAGCTGGCAGCAAACCAATAGGATACAAAATTTTTATTGTTTTTAGAAAAAGGAATATTCTTAATTTCTTCTGAATCAATTACATCTGGATAATTGACTAAATATGCATTAATAGAACTATCCTTTTCTGTCTCGTTATTAAAAACAGAAGCTAATCTCTGAAATCCATCAACAATTGTATTTTCATTGTCTCCAAGGGGATTTCCATTAGGAAGATACATATCAATAGCATCGCCTAAAAGCAAAAAAAGAACTTCTTTATTGCCTGTTTCAATTGTCATAATAGAATATCTTAAAAAGTATTTTAATCCAGTAGACCCCGAATTAGTTCCACTGCATGTTGAGGAATCACCTCCAGGTAACCACGCAGGAATAAGAGTGATATTTCGACGGTATTTAGTGCCATAATACTTTAACAAGCCATTATAATAACCAATCTGATTTTCATAATCTGAAATAGTTAGTATTTGATCAGGATTGCTGAAGTTTTTAATCTGTATAGCCTCGGGTTTTTCAGGAGTATATGTGCCTGTCGGACCACCCCAATGAACCTTAACTGCATCAATATAATGAGAAAGATTATAGTTGGGGTTAGTATCGTCAAACATTATCTGCAGAGTCCGCCCGCCAGTTTCAGGACCAACTTCACCAAGAATTATTCTTGAGTTGTCATCTATTGCTCTAATCATCTTAGAGGTATTTTTAACAAAAATGGCAAATTCATTTTTATTTAGTCCATTATATCGGTTAAAATCTCCAATTATTTTACCATTATTATTTTTAACAATCCCTGTTTTTTCACCAGCACTGTCTGGTCCAGGCACATTTTGAATATTCACTAACCATCCTATATGTTTTTTTGTATGAGAGTTGTTTATTTCATTACATTTATCTATTTCATTACACCTGTCTCTTGGATTATTATGTTTCTCTGACCAATTTGTCCATATTATCCCTGTAGGCAAGGAGCCATTATTAAAAAATAGCATATCACAAGCAGGATAGTTATAATATTCAAGTCCGACCTGCCAATCAGTAATATTATCTTTATATCTTGTTACAGAGGCATTAACAAATCTCAGCCATGCATCCCTATAAGTTTCACCATAAGATAAATTTCCGCCACCATTGCTATTATTCACGAGCAAAGAATCAAATTCTGAACGGCAGTCATCAAACGGATTTTGTCTTTGCTGATAAAGCATTGCTTCAATATTTATATTCCTCGCTGAAAGTTCAGAAATCATTATATCAGTATAATTCCATTCAAAACTTCTTTGAACACCCCAATACTGCCCGCCAGGATTAACCCTGCTATTCGGCCATTCAAGTTTCGCCCAGTCAAATTCAACTCTTGCAAAACCAATTCCAATAGGATATAAGTATTCTCCAAATATTTTCTTAAAATAATCTACAGAATTTTTATTTGTAGGGGGAAGATTAGGCTTAATAAGTCTGCTCCCTCCGGCAATCCATCCAATAAAAGTATATCTTTGAAATAAACCTGCACCAATAAAAGGGCTATTTATCTCACTTGACTTCAGCGTCCTTAATGGTTTGCAGTCCTGCGCGCAGGTTGAAACATCTTCATAAGCATATTCACAAAATCCGTTTCCGCATGC
>JAGVXO010000010.1 GCA_018303755.1 Candidatus Pacearchaeota archaeon | reverse complement strand
AACAACAGAAGCTGTTGAATTTTACATCAAAGAATCACAGCAGAAACATTGGTTTTAACTTTAACACGCCCCGTGGCTTTAGCCCGTGGGTAGTTGACACAATGAGTGCAATCGCGAGAAGAGCGAACCAAATAATCTTATAAAAGCTCATTAATCGTTTCTTTTATTAATGCAGGCACTTCTTCTTTTGGAAATTTAACATCAGCATAATGGTTGCTCATGTCTTTTTCGAAATTTTTTAATGATATTTCTTTTATTTGCGCCTTGTCTTTTTCGTTCCAATTATACTCACTTGCTATTTCTAATGAATTATCTCGGTAAGCATCTATCTCGCTTTTCAAGTGGTGGATTGATTCTGGTTTATTAGTATGCTTGGTTAAAATTTTATGAACAACTAAATTTCCAATTATATTCCCCAAAATCTTTATAGTCCTGCTTTTCCCCATAAATTACCTCTTATTTCTTCCCGCGTCATTTTTAATAATTCTTTTAGATAATTTAAAGCTATTCTTCTCTCTATTTTAGATTCTTTGTTATTTTTGAGTTTATTAATAAGATTTTTTCCGATTTCATTGTTTAAAGATTCTTTAAGTTTTTGATTGTCCACGATTTTATTAAGCAAAAGCCTTACAAGAATAACGTTTCTTAATGCAATGTAAATATCTGTGCCTTTTGGCTCAATGTCTTCTATCTCACTCCAGTCTAATTTCATTTTAAGGTCAATGTTATGAATTGATGTCTTATTTGGAATTTTAACTTCTCCATAGATTATTTTGCTGTCTTTAAGCTGATAAATAAGGGTTGGGCTTGAAGGATATTCTGCATAAAATTCTTGTTTTTGCATAATCTGTATGTCTAAATTTATGCCACATTTCTGCGCTTTTCCTTTAATTGTTTTAATCAGAGCATATTTTTCTTTTAGAGTGCTCCAAAGCTTTTTCTTTGTTAAAACCAGCACATCAATATCATTATAAGAAGAATAATTAGTCTGAATTGCAGAACCATAGGCAATTATTGAATCAATTTCTTTCACCATCTCGCTTATTAATTTCTTTATTTTATGTTCAACAGATAAACCCTTTTGATTGTATTCTATTCTCTGCAAAATCAAGCCCATATCTATATCTTTTAATTTCTCCAGATTTCTTAATTTAGGCCTTATTGCCCTGCTTAGATAATTTGATTCTACCTGAGTCAGCTTTTTATTGTTCAGTTTTTTATTCAGAACTTCATTCTCCTTTCTGGTTAATATATTTAATTTTATCATATAACCCAATTTAAGGTTAAATGGTATTTAAATGTTTTGACTGGTTGATGTTCTTAAAAAATCCAAAGAGCCAATGAACCAACGGGTACGGATTTGAAGAATAAGAAGTGAGCAATAATTAATTTTTCTAACATCCCATAACTTTCCCAAATTCAACATCTTTTAATGGGTTTTATTTCTTTATTTAAATTTGTTAATCTTATATAAGGCATTTAAATCCAATGAACCAAGCGGATTAAGGATTTGCAGAATAAAAAATAAGCGCGCCGAAGGCGTGCTAATATTCATAACCTTTCAAAATCAGATAAACTTTAAAACAGAAAAGTATATAAATAAAATACAGGTTTTGATATTATGGAAGAAATATCTATAAGCAAAGCAGCAATATTGGATTTATTAAGGGTTAAAGATGAATTTGATGCTATAATTGAATCTATAGAACTTATGGGTGATAGTCAGTTTATGGTTTCTTATAATAAGGCAAAAGAACAAATAAAAAAGAGGGATTTTGCTGACTGGAATGCCTTATAAAATTCTGCCTACAAAAGAATTTGAAAAAGACTTTAGGAAAATAGATGCTTTTATGCAGGATAGAATTAAGAAAAAAATCGCAGAAGTTGCTGAGAATCCAACAAGATATAAATAATTGCATTATAATTTAGCAGGAAGTTGCAGGTTATGGATTGGCAAATTAAGAGTTATGCTTTCTTATAATTCACAGAATCAAGAATTATATCTTGAAAAAATAATTTTTGGGCATAAATATTGAGATTGAGATAACTTTATTTTATGAATTTTTATTCATCTTCTTGCAAAAGAGGATTTTGATAGGTTAATAGTTTTAATTATAGTAAATAACATAAATTTTCGGAAAAATTTTGTTATTTATCTATTTAGGAAATGACTTTGTAAACATACAGAAATTAAAGGTATTTCCTATAATCAAATATTTTCAAGTTAATTTCTTTAAACACCAATAATTTTCCCACATTTTACATTTTTTCATTGGTGTTTTATCTTTTTAGCATTATCAATTAAAAACACAGATTAAGGATTTGAAAAAGAATAAACCGGCGCGAAGCGCACGAATTATGGCGAGGCGAAGCCGAGCCAATTAATATTATGCCATGATTGATTTTTTTAAAATATATCCTGCAATATAAATCTTTATAAATATAAAATCCTTTTATTTTTTATGTATCAGGCATATAGAGTTTTAGACAGGACGAATAAAAAAGGTTCTCCTTCACGCACCACCTTTTTAATGGAATCAGAAGAACCCGGTGCAAGATTTGGAATATTCTCTGATTTTTATGCCCCAGAAAAGATTGCATACGGAGAATGCAAGATAATCCCATATGTTTGGAATGCCCGAAGTGTTAATGATTTGGTTTGGAAATTTAGAAATTCCCTTATAGATTATGCTCTTGGAGTGATTGTTCAAGAAGGAGACAGATTTGGCTATATGGTTGATGGAGAATTTACTCCAGTACAAAAACAAAAAGACTTTCCATTTGTTAGAGTTGATACTCCAAATAATTTATACGCCTGCGTCAAGTTAGATGATTATACCTTAAATCCGAGAATTGAATTGCCTAATCATCTTTTGGCAAAACCAGGATATAGTTATGTTCAATCACCCCTGACAGCAGAAGAACTTCTTTTCATCCATTCAGGAATTGTAAAATTTCTTTTAACTGTTCCGATTCATTGTGTTCGTGGTTTAAATTCAGGGAAGTTTAAACTTCTTGAAAGTGCAACAGAAGAAACTGCGGGACAGGAAGAACCCACTGAAAGGTTAATTGCAACAGCAGATTTTGATGCTCCTGAACGAGAACGTCGAAGACTTGATAAAGAACAAGAAATTATGGAAGCACAATTGGGAATAAATAGACGAGGATATGAACAATTAGTAGGCCAATCACCTCTGGAAGATTTTTTGTCACTTGATTCCTCGTTGCCTTGAAATTAATAAAATCAGTTTTCACCTCAGCCCTTCAACATACTCAACTTCCTGCTCGCTTAATCTTAAATTTTTCTGCAATACAGGATTTTTCAGCATTGTTCTTACAAGATAAAATTCTTTTGCAGCTTTTTTCTTTGAGCAGTGTGTGAAGTTTGCATATTTTGAGATTATTGTTTTTTTATGCTGGTCTCTCTGATTGTTCATCCATATTTTTAATATCCTTGAAGGTCTTTGGTATTTTGTAAATCCTGTTTTTGGCTGTTTTTTTGAAAAAGAAATTCCCGCGCTCAAAAGAATGTTCTGGTAAATTAAAAATCTCCAGTGCCTTTGGTTTCTTATTCTTCCTCTGAACAAATCTGCTATGCTTAACGCCTCGTATGCCTTGAATAACTCTTCTTCTTTATATTCATATGGGATATTTTCTTCTATCCATAGAAAAATTTCGTCTAATGGCATGTCAACTGAATCATAAATCCGAATTGCATCATTGTTTATCCTATTTTTAAAAACAAGCTTCAGAGCATTGAAAATATCCTGCTCTTTATTTCTATCATCAATATTCATATAATCCTCTATGTTTTCTTGAGAAGAGGCGACTGTCTGCAAATCATTTATTGCAGCTCTTACGTCCCCTTTTGAACGCACTGCAAGAGATACAAGTATCTGTTCATTTATGTTTAAGGATTCTTTTTGGGATATTCCCTGCAGAATTTTAGAGATGTCTTTGTAATCAATTTCTTTAAGAGAAAGAGAAATTGTTTTTTTCTTTAGCTCGTTGAATTTTCTGTTCCATCCGTCGTTTGCAGTTATTATCATCGGGAACTGGGTTGTCTGCACAAGTTCTGTAAGCTCCTGAAGTCCGCCCCTATCTGCTGTAGAAAGCCCGTCTATTTCATCAACTAAGATAACTTTGCTTTTTTTAAACAAGCTTTTCTGCTCTAATGCTGGTTTTAACTTCTGCTCAAGCTGCTCTTTATTCCTGAAATCAGAAGCATTAAGCTCAAATATCTCAATATTAAGCTCATTTGCAATAACATGTGCTATTGATGTTTTTCCAATGCCTGTTGGCCCGTGCAGAAAAAGCGCCTTTTTTTCATTCTGCCCGAAATTGGAAAAAAACTTTTTTATCTGTTCGAGTATTTCATTCTGCCCTTTAATATCAGAAAAATTTTTAACTCTGTGCTTTTCGCTCCAATTTTGAAAATCATTTTTTCTCTCATTCATTTCATCCCCCTTATTATTTCCCTCTTCCGGCCATTACAAAACTCGCGAGAAGAGCTTCTAATTGTATAAATTCGTCTGCGCCTTCTGTTATTCTGAATTCAATCTCACCAGTTCTTTCTGTCAGCTTTACTTTAAGCTCTGGCTCTATTGAAAGATTCCATATTTCTTTTTGTATTGCCTTGATGACATCTGCTCCTGAAATGCTTTCCCTTAGCATTATTTCAAGAAGTTTTTCCTTGGAATTTATAAAATCGCCTGAAAGAGCATATTCAAGGATAACTTTTATATCAGAAGGTTTTGCACTTGGCACAATAATATTTATTAGTTCAGGAGTGAGGATGTTGCTTATTGAACTTGTTGTTTGAAGCAGATTTATTACTCGTCTGCAGTCGCCTTCGCTTGCTTCAAAAAGTGCTTCTATCGCTTTTCCATCTATCTGCAGTTTTTCATTTTCTATAATTCTTTTAACAATTTTTTCTATGTCTTTTTTTTCAAGAAGCCGAAATCTAAAAACTGCGCATCTTGATTGTATTGGATCTATAATCTTGCTGCTGTAATTGCAGGACATTATGAAACGGCAGTTTGAGGTATAATTTTCCATTGTCCTTCTTAAAGCATTTTGTGCTTCATTTGTTAGAGCATCTGCTTCATCAAGAAATATTACTTTAAAAGGTATTTTTGAAATTGCCTTTGTTCTTGCAAAGTCCTTTACTTTTTGCCTTATTACATCAATTCCTCTTTCATCAGAAGCATTTAATTCAAGATAATTTTCTTTCCATGAAGTGCCGAATAGCTCTCTTACAACAATTAATGCAAGAGTTGATTTGCCGACTCCTGCAGGGCCTGCAAATAAGAGATGCGGAATGTTCATTGAATTTGCAAGTGATTTAACCCTCTTTACAATATCCTCCTGCCCAACCATTTCCTCAAACTTGGTCGGACGGTATTTTTCTGTCCAAATTTCAGTATTAATATCACCCATAAACTTCACCCATAACTAAAACAACCTTGATTTGTATAAAAAGATTGCTATGGTAGAGTGTTAGTTTATAAAAGAATTTACTTCGACCTTTCTCTTCGGACTTTTCTAAGATGCTTGGCTTTTCTGAGCTTTTTCCTCTGCCACTTCCATCTCATTTGGCGCTTCTTTTTCCACCGTCTGCTTGAGCGTTTCATATTCCTCTTACAAAAATTTGGTTTATAAAGCTTCTTGTTTTTCCTTTTTTCTATAGCATCTGAAAACAGAATAGTTTAAAAATTTCGGGTTCCTAATTCATTTATGAAAATTATGAAAGTAATTGATAAGAAAATTGGGGATACTATCTATTACAAATATAGAATTAATTTGCCTATAAGGATTGTTGAAGAAAGTAAATTTGAAGGGAAAACATTGGAAATTAAACTTGATGGAAAAAAGATTATTATAAGTAAAAAATAATTGTAAATGGATATATAATTAAAAGCATCTTTTTCGTTCTTTCGGGTACCGAAAGATTTATATAGTTTTGGTGCTAAATATTCATGCCTAATAAATTTAGCAAATAAAAGTATTTAAAAATAAGAAGAGCACTTATTGATAAGGCGGGGATGTAAAAAAGAGATGGAAAAACAAATAGATTTATCAAATAAAAATATTGGGCTAAAAGAAAAAAAAGAAGCATTTTTAAAAGCAATAATCAGCAAAACATATCCCAAAAGCATGAATAAATATAAAAGAGTTTCTATTTCTCCGATTCGTTATGCGGGTGGTAAAAGTTTAGCTGTAGGCCACATTATTGAATTAATACCAAATAATATAAAAAGGGTTATCTCCCCATTTTTTGGCGGCGGCTCTATTGAAATAGCAATGAGCAAGCATTTGGGTTTAGAAGTAAAAGGTTATGAAATTTTTGATATTTTATGCAACTATTGGAAATATCAAATAGAAAATCCAAAACTTCTTTATAATGAATTAAAAAAATTAAAACCAACAAAAGAAGAGTTTGAAAGAATAAGATTAATTTTAAATGATGTTTGGAAAAAGAAAATAGTTTTAGACCCATTAACCCTTGCAGTTTATTTTGTCTATAATTTTAATCTTTCTTATGGTCCTGGATTTATGGGTTGGAGTTCCGACATTTACTTAAATGAAAAAAGATACAAAGCAATTATAGAGAAAATAAGGGATTTTGATCCAAAAAACCTCAAAGTAGAATGTGCAGATTTTAGAAACACTCTAAAAAAATATTCCAATGATTTTATGTATTTAGACCCGCCATATTATATCGGAAAAGATAGCAAAATGTTTAAAGGAATTTATCCAATGAGAAATATACCAGTTCATCATAATGGCTTCCCTCATGAAATTTTAAGAGATATGCTAAAGAAACATAAGGGGGGGTTTATTCTCTCTTACAATAACTGTCCAACAATACGAGAATACTATAAGGAATTTAAACAATTTTTTCCAACTTGGCAGTATACAATGGGCCAAGGAGAAACTAGAATAGGAAAAAATAGGGTAGAAAATGGAACAGAAACCAATATTAAAGGTTCACATGAAATAGTTATTTTCTGCCCGCCAAGAAATTAAAGAAACCCCTCTTCTTATTAAGTCGGTTTTGATGGTAAAGATTATGTAGTTTAGCCAATCTTTCTGGATAAGGCTCATTATTTTCTTGAAAATTCCAGTCAGGATATCTATTTTCTATTGAATAATAATCTGATTTGCAATAATCTTCCATTTCTTTAAAACTTGCTATTTGCACTTTTTTAGAACCAAATAAACCGTTAATAGTTGCAAGGACCTTTGGAGAAGTTATCATAAAAAGTTCAACCTTTGAACCTCTCTGTAATGCTTCTGCGACTAATAAATGAATAATAAATCGTGGAACACCTGGACTTCCGGTCATAGAAGTTACATAAAAACTCATAGTTGCCTTAATTCCTCCCTTTCCAGAAGAACCCCCAATCTTTTTAATTATTCCATCAACAATTAAAAGGTATACCCTCGGAGTTTCATCAGTTAAAACTTTATTACTAATATTTGGCAGATATTTTATATCTATTTTATTTCTGTGATTTTGTTTTAATACAAAATCCCCTATTTTAATTGCTGTTTTTACTTGTTTAATATTCATTGATTTTTAAATTAAAAGAAACTTAAAAACTTATCTAAAAGTTACCATAATTAAAAATCAGCTCTCATTTACAAATTCCTATCAATCCAGGTTCTTATTGCGCTTTCTGGAATTAATCCTATGAACTCGTCAATTACCTTTCCATCGCGGAACATTTTTACAGCAGGAATGCTCATTATGTCATACTCCTGCGCTTTTTTAGGATTTTCTTCAGTGGAAAGTTTTGCAAGTATTATTTTTCCTTTATATTCATGCGCAACTTTTTCCAGAACAGGCCCGAGCATTCTGCACGGCCCGCACCAGTTCGCCCAAAAATCAACAATCACAGGCATTTTATGGGATTTTTCAATTACCTCTTTTTGGAAATTCTTTTCATTTAGTTCAATAATATTTTCTGCCATTTTAATTTTATCAGTTTATTATGTTATTTCTTAAAATCCATATTTTATAAGTTTATTGTTTCCTCCAGTATGTCTGCGGACATACTGTCGTAGGCAAAGCATTTATAAATTATATAATCTTAAGAATAATATTAAAATAATAGCTTTAAATTTTAAATCTGAGTGAAAGGAGGTAAAAATGGACAATAAAAAGGGACAGACAGACATTGGATCAAAAACTGCCGTACTTGTTGCAATTGTAGCAGGAGGAATAGGGCTTGCAGGGCTTTATGAAAATATGGCTGGAAGCTCAGTGCTTATGAGTCCTGGAATTTCAAATTATTCTTCTGTTATCAGTGTAGTATTATTACTTGCTGGTGTGGTTGGAACTTATTTTTTCTTTAAAAAGAAATAACCAGTTTTGGACTTTTTTAATTTTTACTCTTTCTTTATTTTTTCTTTTAAATTGAATAAGATATTTGCAGAATTATTCGTTTTGCTAGCATCCCATAACTTTTCCTTATTTAACATCTTTTCATTTCCATTTTTATTTTTACCTCTTTACATTTTATTATAATATAAATTAGAGCAATTAAACAACCAATATTAAATTAAAAATCCAAAAAATCAATGAACCAACGAACCAACAGATAGCAGATTTGCAAAATAGTAAATAGGTGCGAAGCGCACTAATCAAGGCGAGCGAACCTATGAAGATTTCTTATACCATAGAGTTTTTATTATATTTAAACTTTTATATACTTGATAAAAACATACGACATGCACCTATTCGTAGTCAAAAGCTACACTATGACAAGTCGTGGTGATGTTTTTATTTTTGAGAGGGTGCTCTAATCAGCGAGTCAGATTCGAGATCTACTTCGTTCGCCAGAGTCACCCTTTCCTATTGTCATAGGATCATAAACTTCTGATTTTTTCTAAGCATTGAATGAATAACACAACATAATTTCCTTGCAGTTGCGCAAATTGCTTTTTGTTTTCCTTTTTTCTTTGATAACTTAATGTAAAATCTTTTTAATGGATTATCTTCTTTTGTTCTTACAATATTCCAACTTGCTTCAATTAAATTATATTTCAAAACTTTGCTTGATTGCTGTATTAATCTGCCAAATCTTAAAGAATTTCCAGATTGTTTTATGCTTGGTACTAATCCCGCATAACTGCAGAGTTTATCTGCAGTTGGAAATCTGTTTATATCGCCGATTTCTGCAATAATATCCATCCCCCTTATTTCAGCAATTCCTGGAATTGTGATTAATAATTTAGCTTCAGGATTTTCTTCAGAAATTTTTCTAATTTTATCTTCGATAAAATTCAGTTCTTGTTTATGATACCAAAGCAGATTTATGTAATGTTCAAGTATGTCATTTTCATCAACACTATTGCTGATTAACTTTAAAGCTTTCTTGCTTAAAGTTGCTGTCGGCAACTTTATTCCTCTTTTAATAAGCAATGCATGAATTCTATTTTTTATTTGCGTTGTTTGTTTTACAAAAGTTCTTCTTTCTCTTACAATTTCTCTTAACTGCCTTATATGCTTCGGAGGAATATAGCTTTCTGCAACCAGATTTGCTCTTAGCAAATCTGCTAATGTTGATGCATCAACATTATCTGTTTTAATTCTTGCCCAAGCAATTGCTTTTGTTCTGCTAGGATTTGAAAGCTTGACATCATACTTCATTTCTTCTAATATCTCAAATATATATTCCCAAACACAAGTGCTTTCCATTACTATCTTTGTATTTTCCGTCGGAAACTGTTTAAGGAAATCAGCAAATCTTTCTTTGCTGTTTTCAAATTTATCTTTTGCTAATTCATTTCCCTGCTCATCTTTGACAACAGCTACTGTAAACTGCTTGTGTATATCCATTCCAATAAAGTTCATTTTGTTTTACCTCCTTTCAGTTTTATATTGGAAAAATTGGCTGTCCGAAGGCGCCAATTTTTCATACCTATTAAAGCCGAAGGCTTTAATCTATCTTTCTAGAAATCTTCATATCATCAGCGAGCACAATATTAATTTTTCTAACATCCAATAATTTTCCCACATTCAGCATATTTTCATTTTTTATGTTTAATACCCCTTAATATCATAAATAATAAAGAACCAATAACTTAATGGATTTAGGATTTGTAGAAAAAAACAGGCGCGCCGAAGGCGCGCCATCTTAAATGAGGCGAGGCGAAGCGAGCGCTCTATGGGTTTATTCTGCAATCACACCACAACTTTCCCACATTTTAGGTTTGTCCTTTTTTAAAATAGATAAATTAATAGGAGATAAGGAAATTTAGAATTTGAGAATAATTTTTTTCATTTCAGCTTCATCAAATCAATCAACTCTCTTCCATACAACTTTATCTTTATCTCTTTTCCTGTGCAGGAATCAATTTGTTTAATTCCTTCAAAACTCTCTCCTACAATTCCTACATCTTTTATTCTGCAAAAGTTTTGACTGCAGAAAGCAAGTTCTTCGATTATAGGATTTATTTTTTCTTTTAAATTTCCAGGCATTTCGCTCATATTCTGAAAAAATGCATTTTTTACAATTGTCTTGCATGTCGCATCTGTTTCACATTGTATAGGAAGAGCACTTACATTGCTGTCAAGAATGCATACAGAAATTGTTTTTAATGGTACAAACTTATATATTATAATCCCGGTTATTGCTGTTAAAATTACAAATAATAAAAAAATTACTGCAATTATTTTTAGTATTTTTCCCATTTTAATTGTTTGTCATATTTGTGATGATGCAAATGTTTGCGCGACTATTAGAGGAAAGATTATTGTAGCATCTCCATAAACTTTTATTCTTTCTGATTCTGGAAGTAACTTGCCCCATGAAACTGCTTCTTCTGGCAGAGCTCCTGCGTCGCTTCCGTCAAATTCCTGTGCATTGTTTATATAAACTGCATAGTCGGCTCCATTACGGAACATATTTGCATTAAGTATTGCGTGTTTTGCAGTTCCTGAGCCGAGTATTATCACTCCTGATTTTTTAATGCCTATTGTTGTATCATTAAGTTCTTTTGTATCTTCTGCAATGTCTATTGCAAAATCAGGGTGTTTGTATTTGAAAAAATAAACCATATCTCCTAAGCTTCCATCAAGAGGTGCAGGGCAGTATATTTTTATCTTATTTTTCCATGCCCAATAGCATACGCTATCCTTATTGTTTATTTTTTCTCCAAGCTTCCATATTAACTCGCTCGCTGTCGTAATATGCCCTGTTGCTTTTTGTTTTTGATAAAACTCCTCGAGAATTGGATGGATAAACTTTTCAAATTTAACATATCTTGAATTTGGAACATAAATGTTTCCTATCCTGTTTATGCCTTTTTTCCTTAATTCTGCACCTGATGCCCTGAAATTGCCAAGAATAAAATCACCAAGGCATTTTATTATATCTTCTTCAATGCCTCCTGCAGTTGTCACACAGACATTTACTTTTTTATGCTCAACTAAATATCTTATTGTCTCTCTTAATCCAGAGCTTATCATATTTGAGGTATATCCTAAAAAGATAAATGCCTTTTCTTTAATCATTAAATTTATTATTTCTGTTGCTCTTGCAAAATGCGTTGCTTGATAGCCAGTTGTTGCATAGCTTTCAAGTATCCTCTTAAAATCAACTCCCTTATTGAAATCATACCCCTGCACTTTTTTTCCATGCGCTTCACTGCTCATTCTAAGCACATTTTTTCTTGCGATTGATTCTGTTTTATTGTTATTATTTTCCATTAGTTTAAGTATAAAATTATGGTTAAAAAGCTTTGCAGTCCTCGTTGCATTTATAAACAAGCCAGTTTTATTATGTTTAACAAACTAAAAGGGGGCGCAATGAAACTTCATATTTATTTATTCAGGCATGGGCAGACTTTCTATAACCGGGACAAAATTTTTACTGGCTGGAAAGAGAGCAGACTTACTCCTCTTGGGATTAGGCAGGCGCGCATTGTTGCGCACAAATTAAAAAACAAGAAAATTGATGTTGCTTTTCAGACAGAATTATCAAGGAGCAAAGATACTTTGAAAGAAGTCCTTAAATTTCATCCAGAATGCAGAGAAATTATAACTGCCAACCAAATGATAGAAAGAGGATATGGCACTTTAGAAGGATTAAAACATGACATAATCATAAAAAAATATGGAGAAGAAAGATTTGATTTATGGCACAGGGGATTTAATTCATCTCCGCCAAAAGGTGAGAGTTTTGCAAAAGTTGAAAAAAGGGTGAAACTATTTATTAAATCTCTAGTCACTTTTATAAAAAAAGAAAAAGTTAATGTTGCAATTTCTGCGCATGGGAACTCAATACGGCTTTTCAGAAAGATAATGGAAAAGGTATCTGTTAAAAAAACAGTTGAATGGAATATTCCTTATGATAAAATTTTTGAATATACGATAGAGGTTTAAATGGGTTTTTTGGCAAAAGGGCAGTATGAAAATCGTCATGTGTTCGGAAGCATAACTTTTATAGCAGTAATCGGCTTTCTTGTTTCTCTTTCAACGGCATATGTCAAGACAATATGGTCTGTTTATATTTACAGCTTTGTGAATAGCGCAGCGATAGTTGGTTTATTAACTGCTTTTTTAACAATTGTCTCTCTTCTTTCAACATTCTTGTTTGTGCCTGTTGTTGAAAAGTCAAATAAAGCCCGCTTGTTTTTGATGTCCTTGATTCTTTTTGGAATTTCTTATATTCTTTTTGCGATAAACTCAAATTTTTACATTTTTGTCATAATTGCCTTTTTTTCAACGATTTTTGGAGTTTTAAGACTGCTTAGTTTCGGGATTATTGTAAGAGATAAATCCAAAAAATCACAGATTTCACAGAGCGAAGGATTAGTATATACTTTTTCAAATATTGCCTGGGTTTTAGGCCCTTTAATTGCTGGATTTATTTCAGAGAACTTTGGAATAAGAAATGTTTTTGTTCTTGCGTCGGTATTTATGTTTGTTTCTTTTTTTCTTTTCAAGTTTTTTAATATTCAGGACAGCACAATAAGCAGAACAATCCATAAAAATTCGGCTAAAAACATTGCAGACTATTTTAAAAATTTTGAAAGAACAATTATTTATTTTGTTGGCGGAGGAGTTACTTTATGGTGGGCTTTTATATACACTTTTATCCCTATTTATATTATCCAAAATAATCTTGCTGGAATATGGGTTGCTTATTTTCTTTTTGCAATTCCAATACCTCTGATTCTGCTTGAGTACAAATTCAGCACAGCTATTAGAAAGACCGGCTTTAGAAAGATGTTTATGGTAGGATTTCTTTTTGTCTCGCTTATGTCTTTTATATGCTTTTTTATAAGCAATGTTTATTTTGTGCTTTTAATTCTTGTTTTAGCGAGCATTGGTATGGCAATGCTCGAACCGACAACAGAGGCCTATTTTTTTGCAGTATGCAACAAGGAAGAAGAGCAGAGATTTTATGGAATATTCAGCACTCGTTTTGATGCCAATTATTTTTTAGCAACTATCTCCTCTGCTGTTCTGCTGACATTTCTGCCGTTTAAATTTATGTTTATTCTGTTCGGGATTTTTATGCTTGCAATGTTTTTGATTTCTATGAAGATAAAAAAATAGATACTATTAATATGTTCAGATATGAGATTTTTAAAAAGTGAATCCTGTTAATTTCTCTAACATCCCATAACTTTTCCTTATTTTACATCTTTTCATTGAAGTTTATTATTTTTATATTATCAATAAAAAACCCTAATGAGCCAATGTACAGACGAATTAGCAGATTGCAAAAATAGAAATAGGTGAGCCGAGCGATTGCACGAGCTAAAGAAGGTTATACAATGAGTGCAATCGCGAGAAAAGCGAACCAATATTGCATTAAAAAGATAAAAATTTAATTATTCTTCACCTACAATTGTACTGATAATAACAATTCCAATAACACAGATAAGTGTAACAACAAGTGCGCTTATGAATTTTCCTTGAACAGGCGCGCTTTGGGAGATGGTGTTTACATATTCAGTTATCAAATCTTTCCATGCGAGCGCAATTAAAAATCCAAATGCTGCGAGAAATGCGGTTTTTATTGCAATGTTAAACTCTTTTTTGAATTTTTTCGCAGAAGACAGCGCCTTTTCTGCGAGTTTGTGCTTTAGCATTTTGTTTTCATTAATAATCTCTTTTTTCTCCTGTACAAGCTCTTTCTTTTCTTCTTTTATTTCCTTGATTATTTTCGCAGTTTTTTCCATTTTCTCCCTTTTTGTTTCTTAATATTGCTCTAAAACAAAAGAAAAGACAATTTATAAGAGTATCGAACGATAAGAGAAAGATTTAAATAATGTTTAAACTATGTTTAAACATATAATATCTAAAGATTATAGTGTTAATTATCCAAATGGAAAATAAAATAGCTTATGTAAGGCAATGGGGAAATAGTGCAGGATTACTTTTACCTAAAGAATGGATGGGAAAAGAAGTAAATGTAATTTTAATAGACAGAAGTTTAGAGATAAAAAAAGAGGTTATCAATATTCTTGAGCCTTATTTTGAAAATATTATTGGAATTTATCTTGTTGGGAGCTATGCAAGAGGAGAGCAGACAGAAAATTCCGATATAGATATAATTGCAATATCAGAGAATATAAAAAAAGAGATAACTTCTGGAAGATATAATATTTCAGTTTATCCAATAGAATCAGTGAAAAAATCTATAAAAAATAATCCAATATTAATTTATCCAAGATTAATTGAGGCAAAACCACTATTAAATAACCTTTTGCTTAAGGAACTTTTATCTTCAAAAATTAATAGAAATTCCTTTAAAAATTTTATAAAAGAAAGCAGTAGAATAATCAGTATAAATAAAAAAATACTTTTACTTGATAAATTAGGAAAGAATAATAAAAGTGAAAAAAGAGAATTTGCATCAAGTTCTGTAATTTATTCTATAATTTTGAGGTTAAAAGGCATTTATTTAATTGAAGGCATATTAAATAAAAAGGCATATTCAAATAAATTGTTTAAAACTTGGATTATGAAAAATATTGATATTAAAAATGAAAAGATAGAAGAAATATATGAAGTTTATCAATTATTCAAAGATAATAAGCGGATAAAGATAAGAATTAGCGTAAATAATGCAGAAGAAATACTTAAATTTCTTGAAAAAGAGGTTAAGAAGTATGGTAAATAGAAAAAAGAGGCTGGAAAGAGGGATAGTTTCCATTGATAAACAAATTAAAATTCATCTTGAAAAACAGGCAAGAGCAAAAGAAAAAGGAAACCTCGAATTAGAAGGATATTATGGAAAGGAAATTTCTGGTTTAGAAAACACCAAGAAAAAGAAAGAGGAAATGCTTAAAAAAGAAGATTGAGAACGCATATTTTAGTTCAAGTTCATCCTTTAATTTAAGAGAGGCTTGTGATAATTCGATTCATCTTAACAAACTTCTATCCAAAATTATTGATTAAGAGTATGATGGCTCTGCATTGCCCGAAGACCATACATCAATAAGTTTAATAAGAGGAAGTTTATAAAACTTTCGCGAGGCGGTGATAGTTTTCGTTTTTATTTTTTGTGTTTGTTAATGAATGAAATGCTCCCGCCGGCTGAAAGAATTTTTAGCAGCATTAAAATCTTGATTTTTCAAAATCTTCTTTTTTTAATCTGACTTTTTTATCACAAACACCCAAAATATGGTCCGACATAGAAAATTTAGAATCTTCATCTTTAAAATAATACAGAATTACATTAATCCCCTCCTCTTTTCTTATTTCTTTTATTGCAGGAACAAAATCAGTATCACATGCAACCATAATAAAATTTTTAACATTGCTTTTAATTGCCCTTTTAATTAAGTCTATACTTAAAAGAACATCAACTCCTTTTTGGGTATATCTTTTATCTATCATCTGGCATCTTCCTTCTCTAACTTTAATTCCTGTTTTGATTAACTTGATGATAAATTTATCATAACCTGCCTTTCTTTTTTCTTGTTCTTCAGTTGGAGGTTCGCCTTGAAAAGGAGGGCAGTTATAGTATAATATCTCCTTGCAATCTAGTTTCTCTTTTTCAGTTAAATTTCTAACAAATTTATTAATATTAATTTTGAGTGGTTTTCCTTTACCAATGAACTTAGAAATAAGGGATAAATATGCCCCATCAATAAAGATTATACAATCTTCCATTTTAAAAAGACTAGCGACCCCGAAGGATCACTAGCGATCATGTTATTAATGGTAGTTATCTACTTTTTATAAACTTTTCTGTTTGCCTTTTAATAATTTATGCTCCCGCCGGGATTCGAACCCGGGTCTAAGCCGTTCTCCTAAGATTCCATTGAGAGCAGAAAATTCTTTTCTCTGCGGAATCTCTCTTTGACAGAGGGCAGCTGATTTGAGAATCGTGGCCTTTTCTTTCAACAAGGTAAGACCGCTGCTCGAGAGGGCTTAATGCTTGGCCTCTACACCACAGGAGCTCATTAGCTTATTTAAGGTGTTTTAGCAGGTATAAAAATCTTGTCTTGCCTGATTATTATTGACATATTAAGATAGGTAATTTTTGAAAATTGAATCCTGCTAATTTCTCTAACAGCCCATAACTTTCCCACAATTTTAGGTTTATTCATTGGGACTTTTATTTTAAGATAAGTTAAAACAAATAAATAACCAATATGCGAATGGTCTAGGATTTGAGAGGATTAGATTGTGAGTAGAGCAAACCAAAAGTATTTTTATATCTCTAAGTAAGTAGTATCTTTTGCTTTCTTCTTTTAACCTGCACATAAATTATTGCAATTATTACACATATAATCATTACAGCAAGCGTGATAATATTCAGATTTTGTTTTATTATTTCCATATTGCTTCCGAATAAATAGCCGAGATAAATTAATATTCCTGCCCATATTCCTGCGCCGAGCGCAGTGTAAAAAGTAAATCTTGCAATGTTCATCTTTCCAAAACCCGCAGGTATTGAGATTAACTGCCTTATCAATGGAATTAATCTTCCTATAAATGTTGTGATTTCCCCGTGATTTTTGAAATACTTTTCTGAATTTTCCAGCGTTCTTTCATTTAAAAAAATAAACCTGCCGTATTTTGTTACAAGAGAATTTATAATTCTTCTTCCTAATAAGCGCGCTAAAAAATAATTTATAAATGCACCTAATAAACTGCCGAGTATTGCAGCAGTCATTACTAAAACCATAGACATTTCTCCTTGATATATTAGAACCCCTGCAGGAATAAGCACAACTTCGCTTGGAAAAGGAATGAATGAGCTTTCAATTACCATTAGAACAAATATTCCAAAATAATCTGCAGTTCCAATAGCAGAAATAAAGAAGTTCGTTATGGCTGTGAATATTTCAGATAACATATTATTTTATGCTAAGAGAAGTTTATAAAAATAGCCCTGCCAGTACTCAAAAACTTTTTGAAGTTTTTGGTAACTTCAATTCTCTGACTTTATCAAATTGAAGTGATTCAAACCTTCCAGGTTCGAGACTAATAGCCCTGCCAGGATTCGAATGAAACCTCCAGCGGGTTCTCACACTCCAGCAACCACAATTCCTATCAGAATAATCAATTTCACTTTGTTCAATTGATAATAGCCCTGCCAGGATTCGAACCTGGGTCCCAGCCTCTCTCCTGAGCTCACTCGTATTAAGTGAGGATGAGTCTCGTGAACTCGCTCGACCAGAGGGCCGGATCCTTGACCGCTAGACTACAGGGCTTTGTCACTTTTAGGAGCATATAAACATTTTTAAATCTTAGTAACTTGTAATAAAAGAGGTGAAAAATGCTATCTTGGTTCCATATTTTAGTAATACTAGCAATTTGTGCAATTGTATTTATTTTTGTAAAACTGCGATATTTAAGGCATAAATTTACTTGGATAATCCTTCTTATTTTTATCCTCTTGTTTTATATTGGATTTGTTATCAGCACTTCTGGAAAAGGAATTAATTTTAGCAGTGTTGATGGAATGAAGACAGCAATTAAGCTTTATCTTTCATGGCTTGTTCATGGTTTTGGCAATCTAAAAGTCCTTACATCTCATGCGATTAAACTCGATTGGAGCAGTTCGAATAACACTGAACAGGGGCTTCTTGATAAGTTATAAAATGAAATTCTACACAATTCTCGTAATCCTCGTCCTTCTGAATGCATTTTTTATTATTTCGAATAATAATCTTTCTATGAATAGCAAGGACAATGTCAATAAATTTATCTCGCTTTATTTTGACTGGTTTAAAAAAGTCGGAAGCAACACTGCAAGGATAAGTGGCGAAGTAATTAAGTTAAGGTGGGTTCCTGACAGCTCCAGCAAATCTTTGAATAATTCTTAAAACGATAATTTATTTTTCTAATATCTCATAACTTTCCAAGATTCAATGTCTTTTCATTGAAGTTTTTTGTTTAATTTAACATTATTAATTAAAAAATCCAAAAAGTCAATGTATTAATGGTTAGCAGGTTTGCAAAATTACAAGCATGCCTTCGGTGCGTACTAATATTGATTTTTCTAACATTTCATTCCTTTCCTTATTTAAGGTTGTCCATTGGTGTTTTTTATTTACAGTCCAACTTGTAAATGGATTAAGGATTTGCAGAATATTTATAATCTTTGTTTTTATCTATTTTTATGCCTCGGTAGCTCGGCAGGTTAGAGCGCCACATTGGTACATTGTATAATAAATATTCAAAAATGTGGAGGCCGTGAGTTCAATTCTCACCCGAGGCTTTTGCGAGAACCGAAACTAAACTCAAAAAGGAAGAGAAACTAAAACGAGCAAGGGCCGAGGAGAGGCTTTTGCGAGAACCGAAACTAAACTCAAAAAGGAAGAGAAACTAAAACGAGCAAGGGCCGAGGAGAGGCTTTTCAATATGTTTATAAACGCGCGATTTTATAGCGTTATGTGATTTAAATGGCATCTGATGATTGTAAAACTCCTATTGAAGAACTCGAAATAATACGTGAAGAGTATGAAAAACTGGCAAAAAAATACTCTCTCCCGTCATTTAAAGAGCTTGATGAGGACTTTGAAATAAGCAAGGCAGAATTCTCCGGCACTACAATTCTCAGAGATATGAGGAAATTAATTATCGCGAAATTTGCATCTATGATGAATTTTGCAGAACTTTTGCTAAATCCTTCCAACGGCTCAATGTTTCATATGTTTTTGACAAGGGGGATTTCTTCTGAAGACAAAGAAATTCTTTCAAAAATATTCGGAGAAATAGGAGAAATTGAAATAGATTCATTCGCTCTCGAACTTAATTACGGCGAAAAAAATGAGGCAGAATTTATCAAAAAGTCTTTCAGCCAGTGGCAGGAGATGAAGCCAGAGTTTGAGCAAATTTTTAATTCTTTAAAAATCAACTGGAAAAAGTCATCAATTAAAAAAGAAAAAAGTTATTTCGGGTAATTTTTTTCTCTGACTTATTTATTTTTCTAACATCCATTCTTTTTCCTTATTTTAGGCGGGTTCATTGAAGTTTTATTCTTTCATTTAATTAATTTTATTCAATATTCAATCAAATTATATAATTTCTAATGTATAAATGGATGACAGATTTGCAGAATCATTCAACTATCATTTTCATAAGTTCATCAAGCTCGATTTCAAGAAGTGAAACTGGCATTTTTATCTTGAAGTTTGAAAGTATCCTCGGATGAACCTCTCCAATAAATCCGATTGTCTGCTTTCCGAGCTTTATTTCTGCAGTTCTTCCTTCAATTAAATGTACAGGAATAAGGGAAGGATTTTCTAAAACAATCTGAACATTTGTCATTCTTGAAATATATTCAAATATCTGCTTCATTTTTGTGAAATTTCCTGGCGCAAGCGCAATTGCAAGAGAATCTTTTTCAATTATTGATTCGCCCGCGTTCTTGAATACTCTTCCTATTTCAAAGATTTCTTGTGGATATTCCACATCTTTGTTTTCAGAAAGTATTCTTAAAAGGCAGTGCGATAAATCTTTTCTTAAAAGATTATACTCTGTTTTGGATTCAATTACTTTAATAAAATCTTTCTCCCCCATATTTTTTATCTGTGCTTCTTTTGTTGTCAAGTGATAACTTGAAGTTTCAAGAAGCCCAAGCCCTACAAGCAGCCCTGCAATTTTTGATTTTATAGACTCTTTTTTGTCCTGCTCTCCAATTGTGGCTATTTTTGGCATTTCGGGAATAAAATTTTCATAGCCGTAAGCTATTGCAATATCTTCTATTAAATCCACTTCGTGCATTATATCTGTTCTCCAGGGAGCAATAAGCACATTTTTCCCAGAAATTTCATGCCCCATTTTTTCAAGAAGCGTGGTTATATCTTTCTCTTTTAGATTTAATCCAAGAAGAGAATTGGATTTTTCAGCACATATTTTTATTTTTTGATGTGTTAAATCCGGCGTTTTTATAGGATTTTTTGCATATGCGATTTCCACCGGATAAATTTCTCCACCCATTGAATGCAGTGTGCAGACAAGTATGTTTAATATTTTGCTAAGATTTTCAATTTCAAATCCACTGCATTCAATAAATAAGTCCTTTGTATCTTCTGCAATCTTTCCTGTTTTATGGGAATTTATTATCGGAGGCATGCTTAAAATTTCTTTATTTGAATCAATGAATACGGGATATTTTTCCAGCCCTTTTAGAAGCTCTCCATATTCTCTTCCAGCAGGATGTTTTGATAATATCTGCTTTCCGTTTATTTCTGACGGAAATTCCAATGGCTGGAATTTTATTTCTTCAGGAGCCATTGCGGTGAATTTTATTGGAAATGAAATTTTATCAAGGGGATATATGCCTATTGCTGCTTTTTTTCTTTTTCTTCCCAGGGTTAAATGCAGTTTTTCCTGAATATCTATTATTTCTTTTATTTTTTTATCATTGAATTTTATGCCCTTTATAACTGCGCACGCAGTATAAGGGCGCACATCTGAGACTGCTTTTTCAACAATTACCCTGTAATTTTTTGATAGAGGATTTAATTTTATTTTTTTTATGCCCTTGCTTTTTCCTAGAAATGCAGAAATTGCCATTTTATAATTCTGATATGATAGCAAATCAGGCCTGTTCGGGAATATTTCTATCTGCAGTTCTGAATCAGTGAGCGCTTCAACAGGAGTGCCAAACATTGCAATTCTGTCAAGCATTTTCTCATCAAGCTTTCCTATTTCTTTTTCAAACCGCGCTTTTGGTATTGTAAGGATTGTCATTTTATCCTTTTATTCAATGAATTTTGTATATTGTTTAATTTATCATTAACACTTGAAAATCTTCTATCCATCTCGCTTTCTATTCTTATAAAACTGGTATTCATTTCGTTTTTCATTTTTATAAAACTTATTGAAACATTTTTATCAAGATTAAACATATATCTCCATATTAATACCTCGGATGTTGCAGTGAATAAAGCTACTGCGATTATTGAACCTGTTTCTGTTGGCGAACCATGAAGCAGCCATAGAGCTACAATTATTGTCAGAGTAATTGCTATCCAAAATAAGATACTATCAAATATCCTGTTTGCCATTACACAAAAAATAGGGCGTATAGCCCTATCCCCATTAATATAAAAACCAATATATAAACTAAAACATCTAATAGTGTTATTCCTTTCATTTTATCCACACCTTCATTTTTCTCAGCTGATTAATGTCATTTTTGTACATCTCTCTTAAATCTTTTATTTCATAATAATCCATTAAAATTCTGTCAAATCCAGGCCCCCATGCGAGAACAGGAATTTCCTCGCCAAGCAAAGGAATTGTAACTTCTGGGCGGAATATGCCTGCTCCCCCTAATTCTAACCAGCATTTTTTTTCTGGATGGAATATGTCAATTTCAACACTCGGCTCTGTATATGGGAAATAAGCAGGCCTGAATCTTATTTTCTCAAATCCCATTTTGCTGAAGAATTCTTTAAGATATCCTAAAAGATGCCTGAATGTTAAATTTTTATCAACAACAATCCCTTCTGTCTGGTTGAATTCAAATCCATGACTCCAATCAACTGTTTCATTTCTGAAATTTTTTCCTATTGCAAAGAATTTTGCAGGCATTTCAGATTTTTTTAGCGAGGATAATGTTAGCGCTGAAAGAACAGTCGTGTGCGTTCTTAAAACCATTCTCTTTGCATTTTCCTCATTCCACAAGTATTTCCATCCAGTGCTTCCTCCAACTCCTTTTTCATGCGCTTCTTTAACAGAGCCAACCAGTTTTTTATCAGGGAGCATTCCAATTTTATCAAGATAAAATGTATCCTGCAACTCTCTTACAGGATGATCCTGTGCAGTAAATAGAGCATCAAAATTCCAGAAAGATGGTTGTATAATCTTTCCTGTCATTTCCTTAAATCCAAGCTCTGTCCAGATTTTTCTTCCATATTCAATTGATTGATTTACAAAATGCCTCTTGCCTCCGCATATTTTTGGAACAGGCGAGAGAATGTCATACCGCCTGAATTTTTTTCCTTTCCAAGAATTTGTTCTGAGCATTTCAGGACTTAAAACTTCAATATAATTTTTCATTTCAGACAGGTTTTCTCCTGCTAATTTTCTGCCTGTTTCAGTCAATTCATAAGTTATTATCTGAGATTCATTTATTTCAATTATTTCTTTTCTGCTTTTTAGATTATCAAATGCAAATTTCTGTTCTACAGACATTTTAGTGAAATCAATTGGCAGCAACTCAATGAACTGCTCTTCAGGCATTTTTTTTGATATTTTTTCCTTTGTTTCAGTCAGGTGAATCTTTCCTGATTTTATTTCAATTATTGCCTTGTTTTTAAGAGCACCTATGGCTGCTTTAAATTCATTGTCTGAAAGCCCGCTTTGTTTCTGTGCGTCTTCAAGTGAGATTATTCCTTTTTCAATAATCTGAATAAGCCGTCTTTCTGGCAGTCCTTTTTTCTTGTAATAAACTCCGTTTGTCCCTAAATCCGCTATCTTTTTTTTAGTAATATCAAGAATTATTAATTTTTTTGAATTCAGGAATTCCAATGCCCTTAGCACAGACACTTTGTCAAGCCCGGATTTTGCAGAAACTGAATCAAAATCCTGCTGTAAAAAAGGCAGTATTTTTCTTTCGTTTGGAGAAAGAGATTCAATTAATTTATCCATAAACTGCTTATGGAAGTATTTATTAATAAACCTTTTTATATATAGATAATGGCATCTTTTTCATATGATGTTCTTGGAAACATTGCAATTATCAAATTTTCTGAAAAAATCCCTAAAAAAGGCAAGATTAATTATGCAAAATCATTGATGCAGAATAATCCTCGTATAAAAACGATTGTTGAAAAAGCAGGCAAAGTCAGAGGAAGATTAAGGACAATTAAGACAAATTATCTAACAGGCGAAAAAACACTTATTGCAGATTATATTGAAAATGGATGCAGGTTTAGATTTAATATTGAAACATGCTATTTTTCTCCGCGCCTTAGCAATGAAAGAAAAGAAATTGCAGATAGAGTTAAAAAAAATGAAAAAGTTTTGGTGATGTTTGCAGGCGTTGCGCCTTTTTCTGTTGTTATTGCAAAAAAATCAAAGGCAAAAGAGGTTTATAGTATCGAGTTAGGAAGAGAGTGTTCAAAATATGCAGAAGAAAATGTAAAACTAAACAAGATTTCTAATGTGCACATTATTCAGGGAGATGTAAAAAGAATAATTCCAATGCTTGCTAAAAAAAGAATTAAATTTGACAGAATTGTAATGCCGCGCCCTCAGCTTAAAGACACATTTTTAAAATACACTTTTATGGCTGCGAAAAAACACACAGAAATAAATTATTATGGTTTTGGGAATGATGCAGAGGAAATAATCAGTTCTATTAAAGATGATGCAAAGAGATATAAAAAGAAAATAAAAATTTTGAATGTGAAAAAAGCAGGAGATATTGCGCCGTATAAATACCGATGGCGAGCGGATATGCAAGTGATGAACTAAAATTAAGCCCCTTTTAATTTTTCTAACATCCCCCCCTCCTATTATCTATTATATTTTCATTGAAGGTTTGCTATTTTGTTTTTAACATTAATTAATATCCCATAATATCAATTAAATCATATAAAAAACCAATCATTAAATGGGTTAAGGATTTGCAGAATAAACAAGTGCGCGAAGCGCACAAATTATGGTGAGTAGAGCGGATTAATTAAATCTTTATATACTTCTCTTTTTATTTTGTTCAAATGACACAGCTGAATTTTAATTCTGACGGAAGTATTTCAATTCCGGATTCTGTTAAAAAGGATATTGACATAGAAGAAAGGTTTGTGAAAAATAGAATCCCTGCTTTAGATATATGGGATAGTGCAGATAATCTTGATGATGAAAACGAATACAACTCTGGGGAGGATGTTTCAGGATTCAACCTTTATTCAAACAATCAAAAGCTAAATCCTTTGAAATTTTCAAATGGAAAAAATCAGGAAGATATATCCAATGAAATTATTCGTGAGATTAAAAATGGAAAAAAAGTTATTTTTGTGCGCGGAGTATGCGGAACAGGAAAATCAGCTATTGCCCTGAATGTGGCTAAAAAAATCGGAAATGCAAGCATTGTTGTTCCTGGAAAAGCCCTTCAAAGGCAGTATCAGGCAGATTATTCTGGTAGTAAATATGTCCTGAAAAATAATCACAAAAAACTAAAAATAAAAGTTATAACTGGAAGAGACAATCATCCCTGCTTGTATTCAAGAGGAAATTCTGCAGATTATTATGAACTTCCATGCAAGATAGAAATAAAAGAAAAGAACTTCGTTAAATTAAAGGAGTATCTAAAAGAAAATCCAAAAGTCAGCGATAACCTCGAATTAAAAGATATAAGAAGAATTTCTGTTGCAAGTGTCTGCCCATACTGGTGCCCTATTCTCCCATCTGAGTTTGATTTAAAAATAGAAGCTAAAAAAAGAAAATACAAGGGGTTAAAAGGAATTGATTTTACTATTTTTAACAGAAAGCAAGGATGCAGTTATTACAACCAGTTTAATTCTTATATTGATGCAGAGGTTATTGTTTTTAATTCTGCGAAATATCTTCTTGAAACAGCAATGAATAGAAAGCCAATGACAGAAGTTGAAATAATTGACGAGTGTGATGAATTTCTTGACAGCTTTTCAACTGAAAAACATCTTAATTTAACGCGGCTTTTTAATTCATTAAATAATTTTTTCAGTGAGGATGACAGGGTTAATTCTCTTGTTGAGGTGCTTTCTTCAATTACCTCTAAAATTTTAAGTGATATTGAATCCAAGGGATTTAATAACTTGGAAATTAGCAAGCTGGCAGATACTTCTTTTTGCAGATTAATCAAGTTTATCCTTGACAATCAGGAAATACTTGAAGGAATTGATGAAGAGAGTTACGCTTATAGGACTCTTGAAATTGCAAAATCATTTGAAGGGCTGATTGATGATGCCTATGTTTCTTTTAGCAGAGAGGAAAGAGGAATCACCGTAGGAATTGTGACGACAAATCTTGCCAAAATGTTTTCAGAACTGCTTGACAAAAGCAATTCAATTGTAATGATGTCAGGAACAGTTCATTCTGAAAGAGTTTTGAAGCATATTTTTGGTATTGAGAATTTTATAGTTATTGATGCAGAGATAAAAAATCAGGGAAGTGTTGAATCTGTTGCCACAGGCGTCGAAATTGACTGCAAATATGAAAACTTCAAATCAGGCAATGTTTCAAGAGAAGATTATCTTGTTGCTCTCGATAAATGCATTTCTGTTTCTAAAAAACCCGCTCTCATCCATGTTAATTCTTTTGATGATTTGCCTTCTGAAGATGAAAAAATCAGATATTCTCTTAAAAATCTTGTTTCAAAAAATTCCCTTATAGAAAAACAGAAAAATGACTCTCTTGGAAAAGATGTTGACAGATTTAAAAAAGGCGAGTTTGATGTATTATTTACAACAAAGTGCAATCGTGGAGTTGATTTTCCAGGAGCGCAATGCAGAAGCATTGTTTTTACAAAATACCCCAATCCCAATGCAGCCTCTTTATTCTGGAGAATACTGAAAAAAACTCATCCTCAATGGTACTGGGAGTTTTATAAAGACAAAGCAAAAAGAGAATTTTTGCAGAAGATTTACAGAGGCGTGCGCTCAGAAAATGATAATGTTGAGGTTCTTTCTCCTGATAAAAGAGTTCTGGATGCAGTTAATGAGTGTTTTGCCAGTAGAAAAAATGACAGAAAAGTTTAAATATTGTATATACGCGTATATACTATGAAGCTGATTAAACAGGTTGTAGAATTAGGCAATGGGGCAGCAGTTTATATCCCAAAAGAGTATAAAGGGCAGGAAGTTGTAATTATCCTGCCAGAGGGCATTGAAAATATCAAGAAAAATGTGATTAATAAATTGGCTGAGTTTATGCCGAAAATTGTTGGGATTTATCTTGTTGGAAGCTATGCAAGAAAAGAGCAGACAGAAAAAAGTGACATTGATGTTCTCGTGATTACAGAGGATATTAATAAAAAAATAAGTGAGGGAGAATATGAAATTATGTTTGTTTCAAGGAATGCAGTTGAAAAACAGATAGAAGAAAATGCCCTGCCGATTATTCCGATGCTGAGAGAGGCAGAAGTTGTTATTAATCCTATGTTAATTAAGGAAATTAGAAATTCTGAATTAACTTATAAAAATATAGGGTTTCACATAAATACTACAAAATCTGCATTAAAAACAATTAAAGAGGCAATTGGTTTATGCCGGCAATCTAATTGCTCTGATGCTCTGGCATATTCTTTAGCATTGAGGTTTAGAGAGGCATATATTGTTGAATGTTTGATTAAAGATAAAATGTGGAGCAATAAAGAATTTATCTCTTTGTTAAAAAATATTTCTGGCTCACCAAAAGCATACTATGGATATCTCAGAGTAAAAAACAAGGAAAAAGAATTGAAAGAATTGAAAATCGAAGAAGCAAATAAGCTTTATCAGTATCTTGAAAAAAAGATTAAAGAGCAGGAAAAATGGGCATTAAAAAGAAAATAAGAAAAAGCATAGAAAGTTTTGACAAAAGAATAAAAGAGCACGAAGAGAAGATTGAAACTTACAAACAATCAGGCGGAGTTAATTATGCTTTGCTTGATTACTGGGAAAAAGAGATTGAGACATTTAAGAAGATTAAAGAAGATGAAGAGAAAAAAGGCGAATAGTTTCTTTTGCAATCATCCCATTCCTTTTCCTTATTCATCATCTTTTAATTTTCCCAATTTACCTTTTTAAGGTATCAATTAAAATACATAAAAAACCAATGAACCAGCGGATGACAGATTAACAAAAGAAAAAACAGGTGAGCCGAGCGATTGCATGAACTAAATTAAGTTATATATAATGTGAGTGCAATTGCGAGCACAATATTTATTTTGCTAACACCCCATTTCTTTCTCACATTTATTATCTGTTCATTGAAGCTTTATTATTTTCTCATTATCAATTTAAAAAATCTAAAGAACCAATATGCAAAATAGATTAAGGATTTGCAAAAGAAAAAACAGGTGAGCCCGCAGGCGAGCCATTATTTATCTTTAATTTGATGATTTATTATTCTAAGTTTATATTATCTGTCCAAAATTCAAAAAGTTGGTAATTAACTTTCTCCTCTCCAAGCAGTTTTATTATTGTGTTTATATCTTTTTTATAAACAACAAACGATGAAGGTGATAATTTTTTTCCTTTAATTGCCTGCAGTATTCCTTCTTTAGAAAATCCTGTTTCTTTTCTGCCAAATATTTTTCTAAGCACCCTGTTTCTTTTTGTTATGTTTTTTATTGGAGAGATATTGAAAAAAACAAAATTATTGAGATTTTCAGGCATTTCTTTATATCTTCCGTATAAATAAATTCCATCGCTGATAATGCTCCTCTTTAATTTCCATTTATTTAAATCTCCGACTTTGATGCTTATGTTGTTTGATATTCCATTTAAACTCCATATTTCTGCAATTTTTGATTTATAAAACTTTTTTAATTCTGCTTCAGCAGTTTTTTTTATTTTTTCCTCATTTTCTTTTTCTGTATTAAAGAACAAATCAATATCGCTGTCTTTTGCACTTTCTCCTCTCGCCGCGCTTCCAAATAGTATAATTTCATTAACTTGTTCTATTTTCGGAAGGATAAATGAAATAAATGCTGATGCATAGGCAATTTGTTCTTTATAATTTAAATTTTTCATATTCAAACATCTCCATAAATATATTTTTAATTTTTAGAAATATCTCAAGAACTTTTTTAATTTGTTTTTCGTCTGATTTGCCATAAACCAGAATGTTTCTTTCTTCTTCGAGCGTATAGATTAATTCATAAATCTCTTGTTTTCTTGGAAAATCAATAGGGAGTTTTCTTTCAGTTAAAGATGGAATCTTTTGCTCTGGATGCGGTTTTTTAAACCAGTCATGTTTTATTATTTTTCCAATCGAAATTTTGTTTGTTATATGCAGATATAATTCTAACAACTGGATTGCACAGGCAGAGCAGTTAAAACCAATCGTAATTGGTTTTTTCTCGATTCCTTCTTCTATTGCATTCTTTATTTCTGAAAGGTGTTCTTGTATTTTCTTTTTATGTTCGTCTATTGATGTCATTGTTGTTTTGATTTTCGGTTTAATTTATACCATATTTAGGTATATTTTATACCTTATAAACCCTTTGGTTTAATTGCTCAAATTGAGTGTTATACTCCGTTGCTATGATTTTCTCAATTTGAGGCTTAGAAAATCTTCTGAATAGATTTTCAAGGTACTCATAAATTTCTAATTTCTGAGGCTTGAAGAATACTCCACTTGCTGGAATTGGGATTCTTTATTTATACCATATTTGGGTATATTTTATACCCTTACTATGCATTTATTCTTTAAACACCCCCATTCCTTTTCCACATTTATTATCTTTTTATTTTCATTTTTCTTTCATTATTAATATAAATTAAACTTCTAATATAACCAATGTATAAACGGATTAGAGATTTGCAGAATAAACAAGTGCGCGAAGCGCACCATATAATAGATTTCAGATTTGCAGAATATCAATAAGAATTTCGCCTTGACGAAGTCTGGCGAAATTCACACAATATTCTCCCCTTTTATATTACCCCCTTTAACATAATCTTTATATAGTATTTTTTGCTCTTAAACTTGTAAAAAGAGATGGTAAAAAGTAATAGCTTTTTAGGAATTGTAATTATATTATTTGCATTTGTTTTTTCTATGATTTTTTCTTCTGCCGCAGTTGTAAATTTGATAAATCTTCAGGGAAATGTCCAGAATTCCGGAGTTAATGTAGATGAAGGAAATATCACTGTTGAAATTTATGATGCTGCAACAGCAGGAAATTTGCTGTATAATTCCAGCAGAGAGTTTTATTGGAATATTTCTGATGGAAAGTATGATATAACTCTTGGAAGCAATGCGTCAAATCCTCTCGCTCTTAATTACGGTGATTTTTATTACATGGCTATAACAATTAATAATGAGGCACTTACTTTTTCAGGATTGTCAAGGCAGAAATTCCAGAGTTCTGTTGGAAATATTTCTTCTGGAGATGTTGATATTATAATAAGTCAGTGGCTGTATAATCAGTCAGATGGAAGCTACAACGCAACATATTCTCAATGGGCATATAATATGAGTGATGGAAGCTACAACGCTTCTTATGCAGTAGGCAGCTATAACGCAACTTATATAGCAATAAATAATTCTGTGAATATTTTAACAGTCATTGGCGGAATTTTTAATTCTACTTATCATGCATTAAAAGCACTGCCTTTTCAGGTTGCCTCTAATTTAATTTACAATGATACTGCGGGGGTAAGATGGGGTATAGGCACAGCAACTCCTGATTCAACACTTGGGATTAGTGGAAATGCTTCTATATCAACTAATTTGAGTGTTGGTGATGAGATTTTTATTAATGGTGTTGAGATTAGCCAGTGGCTTTATAATATGTCCGACGGAAGTTACAATGCTTCATATGATGTTGGAAGCTACAATGCGACATATGCCCTTTGGGCTTATAACATGACAGACGGAAGTTACAACGCAACTTATGCTTCAATAAACTCCTCAGCGAATATTTTAACAGTAATAGGGGGAATTTATAATGCGAGTTATGCAAAATTAGCAGGAGGAAATGCATTTACAGGAGTTCAAACATTTGATGGTGGCTGGGCAAGTGGGGGAGTAACAATTACAGGAAACACAGTTTTTGCAGGAAATATTTATGCTTATAATATTTCTTCTTTGGAAGTTTCAAATCTTAATGTAAATGGTTCTGTAATCCCTTCTTTTGACAATATGTTTAATATTGGAAGTCCAGACAAGAAATATATGAATCTATTTTTAGTCAATGACACTTTCATAAATGGGGCAAGTGTTGGAAAATGGCTTTACAACCAGACAACAAATTCGATTTATTATTATAATATGACAGACGGAAGTTACAACGCAACTTATGCAACTTGGGCTTATAATATGTCAGACGGAAGCTACAACGCTTCTTATGCAGTAGGAAGCTATAATGCAACTTATGCAACAATTAACACTTCAGCAAATATTTTAACAGTAATAGGGGGAATTTATAATACTACCTATGATTCAACTTATAATGTAACTTATGCAGATAAAAAATCATCTCCATTTCAAACATCTGCAACAACAATTTATAATAATACTATGAATACTTTTGTGGGCATAGGCACAGCAACTCCTTATTATCAATTAGAAATATATAATACTACGGGTGCAACATTGATGATACATTCAAATCGGGAAACTGCTGGAGATGTAGCAACTATTCGTTTAGGTTTAGGCAATACTGCACCAACAGCATATCAAAAAGGAGCAATATTTTTTCAGGCAGACGGAAGCGGAAATGCAAGAGGAGATATGATATTTGCAGTTGATAGTGTTGCTGATTCAGGCAATGCTTTAGTAACTGATGCTGTGATGACTTTAAAGAATGGGGGGAATGTCGGCATAGGCACTTTAGCCCCAGATTCTATGCTTACAATAAACGGAACTGGCTATTTATTGAATGTCTCAAATGGCGCAACTTCTGCTCTGTTTATTAATGGTACGGGAAATGTAGGAATAGGAACACAAGCACCGACTTCAAAAGTAGATGTAAGAGGAAACTTAAATGTTTCAAATGGAATAAATGTTACAAGCGGAGGATTGAATGTGCTGGGAGGGAATGTTGGGATAGGAACTTCAACTCCAGGTTCAACTTTAGATGTAGTAGGAAACACAAACATTACAGGAAATATAACAATGCCGAGAATGACTCCTGCAACAGCAGGTTTAACAACAGTTGGAAGCCACGAACTATCAATGTGGGCTTCAAGATGGTCAGGTTCAGCACCAACAAATGCTCCAATGTATTTAAGAGTTAATTATCTTGATTCAGCTGCAACTGGATTAGGAATGCAGATTTTAGATGCAGGAAGAAATCCATTGGTAATTATTAAAAATAATGGGCGGGTAGGAATAGGCACAACTGTTCCAAATCAAAACTTAACCGTCGTCGGAACAGTTAATATGACAGGAGGAGGACCAACAACCTCAGGACTTATAATTGACAGCAGTGGAAATGTTGGCATAGGCACAGCAAGTCCAGATAGCCCACTTGAAGTTGACTTTGGAAGCACTCCAAATTATATTTATTTAGATACAACTGGAGGTAATCTTTTTTGGGGTTTGAAATTACGAGGTTCAAGCGAAACAGAAGTAGCTGAGTATATGGCTAATGGGACTTCAGGAGAAATAAGAATAGGAAGTCTTCACGCCAATTATTACCCTACTTTTTATTCAGGAAATGCAGAAAGAATGAGAATAACTACTGGTGGAAAAGTTGGAATAAATACATCAACGCCAAATGCAGACTTGGATATTAAAGGAATTGTATCAATTAATGGAACAGGAAGTGCATTACCATTTTATGTAGAAGCTTACGCATACTCTATATCTAAGTTTAAATCTCTTCATAATCAACAAGTGTTAGCTATAGATGCAGGAAACTCTACTGTAAAGGCATATTCAACTTTAAGTTTTCAAGATAATGCTGTTCAGCAATTTGCTATCTTTAAAGATACAGGCAATAATTTAAGAATATCAAATTCTTCTGGAACAATGCGTTTTGTAATTCAGCAAACAACTGGAAATGTTGGGATAAATACACTTTCTCCAAATCAAAAATTAACAGTCGTCGGAACAGTTAATATGACTGGAGGCGGGGCAACAGTTACAGGATTGAATATTGACAGCAGTGGAAATGTAGGAATAGGCACAACCACCCCAACTCAGCTCCTCGACGTCGCAGGCAACTTCAACATGAGCCAATCAGGTGCAAACATTTCTCTTGGAGGAGGATTGATATATTGGGATTCTGTGAACTCGCGAATGGTGATAAAGGTTAGTTAATGGGAGTAAGGCTAATAGAAACATTTAAATATTAGATATAATATATAATTATACTAAAATGGAAGAGATAAATGTAAAATTAAAAAGGTGGGGGAACTCTCTTGGAGCAATTATTCCCAGCGAAATTATCAGAAACTCAAATTTGAGAGAGGGCATAGAGGTAACTATAACGCTACAGCCAAAAAGAGGCATGTCTGAAGTGTTTGGTTCACTAAAAGAATGGAAGATTAATACACAGAAATTAAAAGATAAATTAAGAGAAGAATGGGATTAAAAGGATTTTTTTTAGATACCTATGCAATGGTAGAAATAATAAAGGGGAATAAAGATTACAGCATTTTTATTGATAAGGAATTGTTTACAAGCGTATTCCATCTTTATGAGTTGTATTATACTATTCTAAGGGAATATGGACAAGATATGGCTGAACATTTCTTTTTTAAATTTAAGAACAACCTGCTTGGATTTAAAGATAATGAGATATTTTCTGCTTCAAAGTTTAAACTAGCAAATATAAAAAGAAGAATTTCTTATTCCGATGCAATTGGTTATATCATTGCTAAAGAGAACGAACTCAAATTTTTAACAGGCGATAAAGAATTTAAAGATATGGATAATGTTGAGTTTGTGAAATAGAAAGTAACATGAATATTGGTATTTCAAAAACATTAAAAGAAGAGATTATTAATAAAATCTTTAAAAAATGCGGCAAGAAAACAATAAAGGCTATTGTGCTTTTTGGAAGCAGAGCAAGAGGAGATTTTAATGATGACTCTGATTATGATATTAATGTGTTCACTAAAAGAAAGATTGTGGATGATACTTTATCTGATTTTAAGCATGAGATACATGTTGATTTTATAGATAATAAAAGATTTTCTGAGTTTAAGAAATTTGGACATCCTTTTTTACATTGTTGTTTCAGAGATGGAATTCCATTAT
>JAGVXO010000029.1 GCA_018303755.1 Candidatus Pacearchaeota archaeon | reverse complement strand
ATATTATATATTATATATATTATAATATATATAATATAGTATATATAATATATACTATAAAAGATAAAAGATAAAAGATAAAAGATAAAAGATAAAAGATAAAAGATAAAAGATAAAAGATAAAAGATAAAATAGTATCTATAGTATCTATAGTATAGAAGTAATAAGGTATAATAGAAGATTATTTCAATTTTCTATTATTTTTTTGTTATTTCTCCATAGGAAATCAAGGTGTCAGGGCATTATCCTTAGTTTTGTCAGCTTAATTAATATCATTGAATCTAGAGGTTTTTTTAATCTAGATAAGGAATACTATACAAAGGGTTATACAAAAGTTTATAAGAATAATAGGGGTTTAGTTTTTAGAACAAAAAGAGGATAGATGGATTTAATAAAAACCGAGAAAAGCATAGAAGATACAAATAAAACTAATAATCAAATTGAAAGTATTTTTACCAGTTTTATGGAGAATACTCTTTTTAAAGATAAATTTGTCCTGCAGGCAAGCTATACTCCAGAAACAATTTCTCATAGGGAAGAACAAATTGCCCAAATTGCCTCAATACTGGCTCCTGTATTAAGAGGCGAGAGAACCAGCAATCTCTTTGTTTATGGAAAAACAGGAACAGGAAAAACTCTTTCTGTTCAGAGGGTTAGAAATGAGCTGTTAAAAAGGGATATTAATTCAAATAATCTCATTATTGAATATATAAACTGCAAATTAAAACAAGTTTCTGATACAGAATACAGAATTTTTGCAGAGCTGATAAAAAAACTTGGGGGCAATGTTCCTGCAACAGGGCTTCCAACAGGGCAGGTATATAATAAATTTCTTGAATTAATTGATAACGAAAAAAAATTAATTGTAATTATTTTTGATGAAATTGACCATGCAGTCAATAAAATTACAGATAATTTTCTCTATAATTTAACCAGGTTAAATACAGAATTAAGCAAGTCTCAAATAAGTATTGTGGGCATAAGCAATAATCTGACTTTTTTAGATGAAATTGATCCAAGAGTTAGAAGTTCTCTTGGAGAAGAGGAAGTTGTTTTCCCCCCATATAATGCCCTGCAACTGCAGGATATTCTTAATGAACGTGCAAGCAGGGCATTTATGCCAGATGTGCTTGAAGAGGGGGTTATTTCAAAATGTTCTGCTTATGCTGCAAGAGAGCACGGAGATGCAAGAAGAGCCCTTGATTTGCTGAGAATAGCAGGAGAAGTTGCAGAAAGAAATGGCCTTAAAAAAGTTACTTTAAAAGATATTGATTTTGCAAATGAAAAAATAGAAAAAGACAAAATTTTAGAGATAGTTACAACAGAACCAAGACAGTTTCAGCTTGTTCTTCTTTCAATTATTGATATTGTTGAGAAAAATGAAAGATTGAAAGACAACTTGTCTTCCAGCATTTTTACAGGCGAAGTTTATAACAACTACCAGAGGTTATGTGAAAAAACAAAAAATGACCCCCTCACACAAAGAAGAGTTTCAGACATACTTTCTGAATTTGATATGATGGGTATGATTAATTCGAGTGTGATTTCAAAAGGGAGACAAGGAAGGACAAGGCAGATTAAACTTGTGATTCCGAAAGCGCTTGTTCCAAAAGTAAAAAAAATCCTTATAGATGCAATTCATCTTTCATAACTTTTCATTTTCATTAAGATGAATCAAGAAATGCTTAATTTTTGCATGCAGAAAGGACTTTTAATAGACAGGAAAATATTAGATTTGCTCGGAGAACTTGAAAATGTAGAAATTGCGAAGAATCTTCTTGAATTAATTGAATATAAATACAAACAAAAAATTATCACCCTTTCTTTTTTTAAAAATAATCTCGATAAAGTTTATGAAATTATATCCAGCTATAAAGGAAATAATTTAGAATTAATAAAATTTTTTTTCAATAATCTTGGAATAATTCTTCCAGAAGAGACTTTAAGAGATAATGAAAATATAAACCTCTCTTCTGAAAAAAGGTTTAATGTAAAATTAACAAAAGTGTATCAAAACCGCCCAAAGAAAATTGAAGTCAGGGATTTTGTGAATAATTTCAGGAACAGGTTTAATTCAATCAGGGCAATTCTTCAGGAAAGAATTGAACTTGATAATCTGCTATCTATCAGCAGGATTAATGGAAAAAATTCAGACAAGGGAAATCATAATTCTTTTTCGATAATTGCAATGGTTTTTGACAAGAGAACTACAAAAAACGGGAATATTATTTTAGAGATTGAAGATTTAACCGGCAGGATTAGTGCATTAATTACAAAAAATAAAATAGAAGTTTTTGAAAAATCAAAAGAGCTCTTGCTTGATGAGGTTATTGCTCTGAAATGCTCTTATAATGGAGAGATATTATTTGTAACTGACTTATTTTTCCCTGATATAAAACTGCTTGAAAAGAAAAAATCCCAGATTGACGAGATAATTGCATTTATTTCAGATATTCATGTCGGAAGCAATAAATTTCTTGAATCAAATTTTGAGAGGTTTATTGAGTGGATTAATGGGAATATCGGAACAAAAGAGCAGCGTGAGGAAGCGCTTAAAGTCAAATATCTTTTTATTACAGGCGATTGTGTTGATGGTGTTGGAGTTTATCCCGATCAGGAATCACAGCTCATAATTAAAGATGTGAATGAGCAGTATAAGAAATTAAGCTCGATGCTCCTTAGAATAAGAGATGATTTAAAAATGATTTTGTGTGCAGGACAGCACGATGCTGTCAGAGTTGCAGAACCGCAGCCAATTATAGGAGAATTTTTTGGGCAGTCTATGAAAGAGGTGAAAAATCTTTATCTTGTTACAAATCCTTCTTTGATAGAAGTCGGAGCAAAGGTTCAGTTTAAAGTTCTTATGTATCATGGGGCAAGTATGCACGGAATAATTAATGAAATTGAAAAACTTCGCCTTGGAAAAAGCCATGATTCCCCTACAGAAGTAGTAAAATACATGCTTAAAAAAAGGCATCTTGCGCCGTCGCATTCTCTCGTGACTTATACTCCTCTTGAAAAAGAAGATGCACTAATGATAAACGAAATTCCAGATATTGTGGTTACAGGGGATTTGCACAGGCCGGAAGTTTCAGAGTATAATGGCGTGCTTCTTATTTCAGGAAGCTGCTGGCAGGCAAGAACTCCCTTTGAAGAAAAAGTGGGGAATAATCCAGACCCATGCAAAGTGCCTTTGTTTAATATGAAAACAAGAGAGGTAAAAATTATTGATTTTAGCGACGGGATTAAAAAAGGAGGAGAAAATGCAGACTGAAAAATATTTTTATAATCTTGAAAAGGAAATAAAAAGAGTTTATGCTGCAGCAGAAGAGGCGCGAAAAAAAGGATTTGACCCTGTTGAAAAGGTGGAAATTCCTCTTGCGCATAATCTTGCTGAGAAATGTGTCGGACTTATATCCACAGTTTATCCTCAAATTAATGACCCAAAAATTATAAACAGGATACTTGAACTTGAAAAAGAATATGGCAAATTAGATATTTCTGTATGCCTTAAAATTGCAGAAGAAATTGCAAAGGAAAAATTCTGCAAATTTGAATCCCACCTGCAGGCAATTGAAGCAGGAATTCGCGTGGCCTTTGCGTATACCACACTTGGAGTTGTTTCGTCCCCAATAGAGGGGTTTACTTTTCTTAAATTTGGTAAAACTTCCGACGGAAAGGATTATTTTATGCCTTATTTTTCAGGGCCGATAAGAAGTGCAGGAACAACCGCCAGCTGTGTTGTTTTGTTTATTATAGATTACTTAAGAGAAACTTTTGGATATGCAAAATATGATCCGACAGAAAACGAAATAAAACGAACAGTTACAGAAATTTTTGATTTTCATGAAAGGATTACTAATTTGCAGTATCTTCCTACTGAAGAAGAGGCGGAATTTCTTGCAAGACATCTCCCAATTCAGATTGCAGGAGAACCCTCTGAAAAGATTGAGGCATCTAATTATAAAGATTTGCCGAGGATTGATACTAATTTTTTAAGGAGCGGATTCTGTCTTATTTTTGCAGAAGGGCTTTCTCAAAAAGCTCAAAAAGCACTTAGAATACTGAAAAATCTCAGAAAGAACGGATTTAAATTAAGTGACTGGGATTTTCTTGAAGAATATTGCAGAATTCATGAAAAACGGCAGTCTGGAACAAAAACAACTGCTGCTACTTACATGAAAGATTTGGTTGCAGGAAGGCCAATTTTTGGACATCCCTCAAGATCTGGAGCATTTAGGTTCAGATATGGAAGATCGCGTGTTGCAGGATTTTCTGCAGTTTCAGTTCATCCAGCGACTATGGCTATTACAAATAATTTTCTTGCTGTTGGAACCCAGTTAAAAGTTGAAAAGCCAACAAAGGGCTGTGTTGTTTCTGTATGTGACAGCATTGACGGGCCAATAGTTAAATTTAAAGATGGAAGCGTGAAAAAAATAGAAACAATGGAAGCAGCGAAAGCAGCTTATAAAGATGTTGAGGAAATTATTTATCTTGGAGATATTCTTTTTCCTTATGGAGATGTGCTGAACAGGAACAGCATTTTTTTAAAGCCCGGGTATGTGGAAGAATGGTGGAATCTTGAAGTGAAAAAAGTTGGGCAGAAAGTTGAGGATTGTTTTAATGTAGAATTTGATAAAGCAATAAATCTTTCAAGAGAGTTTAGAATCCCTCTGCATCCCGCGTATATATTTTTCTGGACACAGATAAATTATGAAGATTTCCTTGAACTTCTTAGGTGGATATCTTATTCAAGAATCGACAGAAAAATAATACTTCCTTACAGCACATTTGAAAAAGAAAAGTTCAAAGTCGCAAAAAGAACACTTGAAATTTTAGGCGTGCCTCATGATGTGACAACTGAGAATGTCATTATCTCTCCTGTTAACAGCAAGGCACTTTTTGCGAATTTAGGAGTTGAACTGCTTATTCTTGAAAAAGAAAATTATTTTATTGAAAAAGAAATGAATGCTCTTGTGGAAAAAATTATAGGCAAGGGTGAAAAAAATGTACTTGAAATTGTGAATAACTGCTCTGAATTTATTATTAAAGATAAGGCCGGAGAATTTATAGGCGCAAGAATGGGCAGGCCTGAAAAAGCAAAATTAAGGAAGCTTACAGGAAGCCCTCATGTTTTGTTTCCTATTGGAGAGCAAGGAGGAAGATTTAGAAGTGTTCAGGAGGCATGCAATGCAGGTTTTGTAATTTCTGATTTTCCGACTTATTTCTGCGAAGTATGCAAGAGAGATACAATTTATTCAAAATGCGAAACATGTCATTCTCAAACGAGAAAATTTTATTTTTGTCCGGTCTGTTCTGAAAGATTTTTTTCTGAAAAATGCCCCATGCACAGTGTTGGAAAAAGTTATTCCAGACAGGAGGTTGAAATTAAAAAATATTTTGATAATGCAATTAAACATCTTAATCTTAAAAATGGAGAAATTCCTGTTCTTGTAAAAGGTGTTAGGGGGACTTCATCTGAATCACATTTATTTGAAAATCTTTCAAAGGGGATGCTTAGGGCAATTTTTAATCTTAATGTGAATAAAGACGGCACAATCAGGTATGATATGACAGAACTTCCTATAACTCATTTCAAACCAAAAGAAATTTCTGTTAGTATCGAAAAATTAAAATCCTTGGGATATACTCACGATATTTCTGGAGTGTTTTTAGAAAATAACGAGCAGATTATTGAGATGATGCCCCATGACATTATTCTCCCAGCATGCTATGAATCTGGAGATGAAAGAGCAGACGAGGTTTTTTTAAATATCTCAAAATTTATTGATTCACTTCTTGAAAGATTTTATGGGCTGCCCCCTTTTTATAATGCTCGAACAAAAGAGGATTTGATAGGGCATCTTGCTGTATGCATGGCTCCACATAATTGCGCAGGAGTTATTTCGAGAATAATTGGTTTTTCAAAAAATCAGGGGTTGATGGCTAGTCCTTATATGCATGCAGCTATGAGACGCGACTGTGACGGCGACGAGGCAGCAGCTATGCTTTTGCTTGATGTTTTAATAAATTTTTCAAGGGCTTATCTTCCTTCGCATCGCGGAGGAACTCAGGATGCGCCGCTTGTTCTTAATGGAAGAGTTGTTGCAGGAGAGGTTGATGATCAGATATTAGATTTTTGCCTTGTTTCTGAATATCCCTTGGAGATGTATGAAAAAGCAGAGCAAAAAAAACATTCATCAGAAGTTTCAATAGAAAGCGTTAGAGACAGGATAAAAAAAGGAGAGGATACTTTTAATAATATTAACTATACTCATGAAACAAGCGATTTTAACCAGGGAGTTTTGTGCAGTTCTTATAAGCAACTTCCAACTATGCAGGATAAAGTTGAAAAGGAAATGGAGCTTGTGAAAAAATTAAGAGCAGTTGATGCCTCTGATGTTGCAAGATTAATAATTGAGAGGCATTTTATCCGAGATATAAGGGGAAATCTGAGAAAGTTTTCAATGCAGGGATTTAGATGTGTGAAATGCAATTCAAAATTCCGCCGCCCCCCTCTTAGCGGAGAGTGTACAAAATGCAAGGGAAAAATAATTTTCACTATTTCAGAAGGAGGTATAGTCAAATATCTTGAGCCTGCTCTTGCTCTTGCAAATAATTATAATGTGCCTGTTTATGTAAAGCAGAATCTCGAACTGACAAAAAGATATATTGAATCAATTTTTGGAAGAGAAGAATTCAAGCAGGCAGAGCTCGGGAAGTGGTTTTGAA
>JAGVXO010000028.1 GCA_018303755.1 Candidatus Pacearchaeota archaeon | reverse complement strand
TATATTCATTATTTATACTTAATGTAAATTAAATCAAGAAAAACCAATGTATCAACGGACGACAGATTAGCAAAATAAAACAGGTGAGCGAGGCGAACCAATTATGGCGAGCCCGCAGGCGAGCCAAATATCTATTCTTCTAGCACCCCATAATTTTCCCTTATTTTAGATGTGCTCATTGGTGTTTTTTCTTTTTCAAGATTAATTAAATTGTATAAATGCTCTATAAATAAATTGGTGTAGGATTTGCAAATAACCTTAACTTCAATCCAATTCGAACTCTTCAAATTGTTTTTAAAGTGATTATTCTTTAATTATGCATGACAGAAAAGAAATACATCATGTTTGATATTGATGATGAGAGAATTGCGGGCTTAGCTGATGTTCTCGGAAACAAGACATCTAAAAAAATTATTTCATACCTTTCAGAAAAAGAGGCGAGCGAAGCAGAAATTTCAAAGGCTTTGGAAATTCCTGCAAATACAGTTAATTATAATATTGGAAAGCTTTTATCAGCAGGGCTGATTGAAAAATCAAAGGATTTTTTCTGGAGTGTTAAAGGAAAAAAAGTTCCCTTTTATAAAGTTGCAAATAAGAAAATACTAATCTCTCCAAAAAGTTCAGGAGCTTATAAAAATATTTTGGCTTCGTTTATTGCTGTTGCAGGAGGCGCTTTATTGCTAAAGATGTTTTTTAATAGAAGTGCTTATATTGCAGTTGAAAAATCAACAGAATTTGCTTCTTCAGGAGTTCCTAACCCTATACTTGATTCAGGGGCGAATTTAGTTTCTTCTTCATATCCTTTAGTTGGAAATCTTATGGGAAGTTCATTTTTTTGGGCTTGGTTTTTGCTTGGAGGAGCTGCTGCACTTATTATATTTATGGTATTAAATTGGAGAAAAAATGATTGAAAGGAGGTAAAATGGAAATAGGAAGAAATACAGCATTTGTTATTTTGTTTGTAGCTCTTTTGGCAGTCGGCGCTTATCTTTATGTGAATACGGGAAGTTCAGGAGGGCAGACAATAAGTGTCAGCGGAAATTCTGAAATAGATGCGCAGCCGGATTTTGTTTCAATTTATGTAACAATTGAAACTCTCAATGCAAGTGCGCAGGATTCAAAAGAGAGAAATGCGGAAATAAGTGAAAAAGTAATTAATGCACTTACAAGAATAGGAATTGATGAAAGTGATATTGAAACCATTTCATATAATCTTTATGAAGATTTTGAGTGGAGAAATAACGGCAGAGAGTCAAAGGGCTGGAAAACAACAAACCAGATTAAAGTAAAACTTGAAGATTATGAAGATGCAGGAAAAGTGATTGATAAGGCAGTTGATAACGGAGCATTTATTCAGTACATTAATTTTGAATTAAGCTCTGAAAAACAGAACGAGCTGAAAGCACAGGCAATTGAAGAAGCTGCTAAAGATGCGAAAATAAAAGCAGAAGCAGCTGCAAAAGGAAGCGGAAGAAGATTAAGAAATCTTGTTTCACTCAATACCAACGAGTATTATTACAGGCCTTATGAATATTTTGCAGCAGCATCACTTGATGCATCAGGAAATGCAGAAGCGGTAAAGGCAGCAACGAGCATTTCGCCGCAAAATTTGCAGGTAACTTCAAATGTTCAGGCAGTTTACAAAGTTTGGTGATTTTTGTTTTTTATTTATTTTTCTTTATTTTTTATCTTTCAGATAGCTTTATTAATCTGCGCTTTTTGTTGTTTTTATGCTGACAGAGAAACAACTTAATGAGATAAGAGAGCATCTTGAAAATGCAAAAAATCCCCTTTTCTTTTTTGACAATGATGTTGATGGAATGATGTCATTTGTCCTGCTTAGAAGGATGATTGGAAGAGGCGCGGGATTTGCAATAAAATCATCTCCTGAACTTGACAAAAGCTATGCCAACAGGATTGATGAATTTAGCCCGGATTATATTTTTGTCCTTGACAAGCCGATGATTTCACAGGATTTTTTTAGAAGTGCAGAACAGCATAATATTCCTATTGTATGGATAGACCATCATGATATTGATGTTGGCAAATTAGGAGATAATGTTTATTATTACAATCCGATAAAAAATAAAGAAAAACTGCACGAGCCGATAAGCTATATTGTGTATAAAATAAGCAGGAGAAAGCAGGATAATTGGATTTCCCTTGCGGGATGTATTGGAGATAATTTTTTGCCTGAATTTATCTCAGAGGTTGCATATGAATATCCTGAGCTATTAAAAAGAAATATAAAATCTGCTTTTGAAGTATTGTATAACAGCGAATTTGGAAAAATAATCAGCATAATAAGCTCTGCAATGAAAGACAGAACGACGAATGTGGTTTTTTTAATGAATTTTCTTTTTAAGGTAAATTCTCCGATAGATATTCTTACTGAAAGTGAATCAAACTGCCGGATATTAGACAGGTATAAACAAATAAATCATACTTATGAAAAACTGCTCGAAAAAGCAAAAAGAGTTGCACGTTCTTCTAAAAGAATTGCTTTTTTCCAGTATGGCGGTGAGCTTAGCATGAGTTCTGATATCGCCAATGAACTTTCATACAGATTTCCTTCAAAAATAATAATTGTCGCTTATGTAAAAGGCAATATTGCAAATGTTTCTGTGCGCGGGAGTGTAGATGTAAGAAAAATAACTATAGAAGCAATCAAGCAAATGCCCGGAGCTACTGGTGGAGGGCATGAGAATGCTACTGGCGCAAAAATGCCTGCAGAATATCTTCTTAAATTCAGAAATTTATTTGAGGAGTATTTTAGGAGATAGAATTTTATGAGTATTCTTCAAATCCTTAATCCGTTTGTACATTGGTTTCTTATGTACTTTTAATGGAATATTAAATAGAAAATGAAGCTTCAATGAAAAGATGTAAAATGCGGGAAAGTTATTGGATGTTAGCAAAATAAATATTGTGCTCGCTCGCATTCGCTCTCTCTGTTTTATTTCTCAAATCCTGTGCATAATTTTATGGGATTTTAATACATTTTAATTGAATATTGGATAAATTTAATTTAATGGAAAAGCTGAAATAAAAAGAAATTAACTAGGTAAAAGGAATGGGGTGTTAAAAGAATAATCCCATATAGAATTGAGCACCATAAATTATTTAAATAGCAATTTTATTAATCTTATATGGTAGCACTAAATATGCATTGGAGCAAGTTTGTCCTTTGTAGATTTAATTCAGTGTCTACTATTAAATACCCCATAAATTAATCCTCCTCTTTCTAAACCCGGGTTAATTTATGAAAATAATATACTACTGGGTTCTGGAAGGATTGGTTTTAATTTTGGGCAGAGGTAAAAATGGAAAAAAACAAACCAAAAAATGAAAAAACAGAGGAAAAAAAGGTTGTTGAAACAGTCCTTGAGAGCTGGATTGACTGGACTTTGGATATGGAGCGCCAGATTAGCCTGCTTCCTCTTATTTAGGCATTAGCATTGAAATAGAATTTTTCTTAGTTTTAATTATAAGTGTTTATGGCGTTTAAGAAGTAACCCTAAACTTTAATGATGTATGACTCTTGATCCGATTAAGGTATACAACCCAGGCTGGGGATTTGAAGAAGATTCTTCTTTTGGCGAATCTGACAATAACTTTGTAATATCTTTTTCGAATTGATTTCTTTCAGATTCAGAAACAATTCCGTCTCTGTCCTTATCTGCATATCTATTTATTACTCCTTCATATGTTTGATGAAGTTCTCTTGCTTTTGCTTTTTTTTGAGAATCCTTTGCATACTGGCTAAATAGTATCGCTGCCCCTGCTATTGCTACGAATGCATAATAACAAATATTTTTCATTATTTTATCTCTGGTTTCTTTTTTCATGTTTTAAGGATTATAAACGTTATTTTTAAATATTATTATACTCTATCTTTTCTTATTTCAATAGCTCTTCCCGATATAAACAACTTCGTCTGCTTTCCTTCCGCAGATAACGCAGTTTCCTTTCGGGATTTCTTTAATATTCCCCATAACTCCGCGTATCTCTGCACCTATTTCTTTTTCAATATATTCTGCGCATTTTTCCCCTGATTTTTCTATTGAGCAGAAATCCACCTTTGCAATTTTTTTGTCTTCAATGGCTTTTTTAAGCTCTTGCTTTGTTTTGCAGTAAACTATCTGGTCTTTTGCAAATTTGTCTGCTTTTTCTTTTATTCTCCTGTCAAATTCTCCCCCTATTTTAATTAAATTTTTTAAATCAGAAAATTTAACTGTTTGTTTTTTCATTATATCCCGCTCAAAAAGCGTGAATTTTTTTTCTTTCAACTCTTTTTCTCCGAGCTCTATTCTTAATGGAACTCCTTTCAGCTCCCATTCATAGTATTTTTCTCCAGGACGTTTTTCACTTTCATCTATTTCTGTGTTTAAGCCTATTGAAAGGAGATTTTCTTTTATTTTTTTGCTTTCACTTAATATTTTTTCTTTGTTTTCTTTGCTGTAAATTGGAATTATAATTATCTGTATCGGAGAGATACAAAATGGAAGAATTAATCCTTTGTCATCTCCGTGTGTTGAAATTACTGAGGCGAGTATTCTTGATATTGCAGGGCCGTAGCAGGTTTGCCATACAAACTCTTCTTTTTCGTTTTCGTCTTTAAATTTTATATTAAATGCCTTTGAAAAATTCTGCCCTAAAAGATGTGTTGATGGCTGCTGTATTAATTTTCCGTCAGGCATTATTACATCAGAGCCAATAGTATATTCTGCTCCTGCAAATTTGTCCCACATAGGGCGCTTCATCGGAAGAAATGGAATTCCGAATTTCTGGTGCATTATTTTTTCAGTGGTTTTTATGTCTTCCTGAACTTGCATTTCTGCCTGTTTTTTTGAAGCAAAGCAGTCATGAGTTTCAATCCAGTAAAATTCTCTTCCTCTTATCAATGGGCGCGTTGCCTTTGTTTCATATCTGAATATATTCGCCCTTTGGTATAATTTTAGAGGCAAATCCCTGTGTCCTCTTATCCATAAAGAATACATCTGATAAAAAGCTGTTTCACTTGTCGGTCTTAGTGCTATTCTGTCCTCGCCCTGAACTTTTTCAAGCCAGAATACTTCTGGAGTAAATCCTTTTACATGACTTGATTCTTTTTTAAAATTTTTTTCAGGAATTACAACCGGAAATATGCATGGTTTATGCCCTAATTTTTGCAGTTCTTTTTCATATAAAGAATACATTTTTTCAATTATCATCGTGCCCCAGGGTTTTATTACTATAAACCCCTTTACATCGTATCTTATATCGACAATATCTGCTTTTTCAATTACTTGGCTATACCATTCACTAAAATTTTCGCTTTTTTTTGCAGTTATTCCTTCTGTGCTTTTTTCTTTTGCCATTATATTCTTATTGTCTGGTTTGCTCTTTCAAGCAGAGCATTAATTGTTTCTTCTGCCTGATTTGACTCAAGTGCAAATCCAAGATTATCTGAATTCGCTATTTTAAAATTGTTTATTCCAATTACTTTTCCCTGCTTACTGATAAGCGGGCCTCCTGAATTTCCACTATTTAACGGAGTGTCTATCTGAATATATACTGGAAGATTGTTAGGGCCTATTCTTTTAAGCGCGCTTATTATCCCCTCTGATACAGAAAATGAAAGTCCTAAAGGATTTCCTAGAGCAATTACTTTTTCTCCAACTTTCAATTGTGATGAATCTCCAAATTCCAAGGGAGTATAACTTCCTTGAGGTATTTTAAGAATTGCAACATCAATTGTGCTGTCATAATTGATTAAATCTGCTGATATCCATTGGTCGCTTCCATAGGTGAGCACTCTTGCATAATGCGCTCCTGAAAGCACATGCGCATTTGTAATTACATATCCATCATCTGAAATAATAAATCCGCTTCCCTGCGCAACATCTGTTCCTACACTTACAACCCCCCTTATAACATTCTCAATAACTCCTGAAAAATCACTGCTTGTTGAGGCCTTTAGCTCATTTATTTCATTTGAAAGAGTTTGTTTTGTTGATAATAAAGTTGTACTTATCTCATTTATCTGTTCTTGTGTCATTTTTTGATTGCTTTTTAAATTATCTTGAATTTCAAGCTGGAGTTTTTTTGATTCTGCGAGTTCTGCTCTTATTTCCATTATTGTGCTTCCGACATATACAAAAGCGATGATTACCATTATTTTAAAAATTATAACAAATGTACCTATAGCAATATGGCTCTTTTTCATAACTCAGCTAATAAAATGTGATTATTAAATATTGCTGTTAGGAGATATTGTTAAATTAAAAAAATCCACGCCTTTTTAAGTAGGCGGATGAAATATAAACTTATTTGTATTACGAATATGATGGCAGAAATGACTCCTGAACTATCTGAAATTTGTGGCATTCATGCTGGGGATGGATATCTTAGAGATGATGGGCAAAGGAGAGAGTTAGACATTAGTGGTAGCTTTGAAGAACAAATATATTATGATCGTCATGTTATCCCTTTATTTTCAAAAGAATTTAACCTAAAGGTAAACGGAAGAATTTTTGCTTCTAGGAGAACTTATGGGTTTGTTTTAAGAGGAAAAAAGATTACGAGATTTTTTAATCAGGAGTTGGGTTTTTGTTTAGGCTCAAAATCTCTTATAGTTAAAGTCCCAGAACAAATTTTATATTCAGATAGCCTTTTAATTATTTCAAGATTTTTAAGAGGGCTTTTTGATACTGATGGCAGTTTATAAGCTTGCCTGCTGAAAGAAAACTGCTCTACTTTAGTGGTGAGTGAATTTCAGCTTTCATGTTGGCAAGCTTTCGTAATATATTAATTCTAGAA
>JAGVXO010000009.1:56753-59263 GCA_018303755.1 Candidatus Pacearchaeota archaeon | reverse complement strand
AAGAAATCCTTCAAGTCATTGCGGAGTTGTTGGAATAAAACCAAGTTATGGATTAGTTTCAAGATATGGATTAATTGATTTATCAATGAGTTTGGATCAAATTGGGGCTATTGGAAATGATGTTGAATCTGTTGCATTGCTTTTGGATGTGATAAAAGGGCAAGATGAAAAAGATCCAACAACCTATAAAAGCGAGCAGATTAAAATTGAAAAACTAAAAAAAATAACAATTGGTGTGATAAAGCCACTTGCAAATAAAGATGTTCAGAAAATTATTGATAATAAAATTGAGGCATTGTACCAAAAGCACGGCTGGAAAAAAGCATTAGTTGAAATAAAATATTTAGATGTTGCTGTGCAGACATACTATACGAGAAAATTTGACGGAAGAAGATTTGGAAAAAAAATTGAAGAATCGTGCGGGCCTGAAGTATTAAGAAGAATTCTTGGAGGAAATGAAATTTCGAGGGCAGAATACGAAGGAAGATATTATAAAAAAGCGCTCGAAGTTAAGGAACTAATAAAAAAAGAATTTGAAAAGGCATTTAAAAAAGTTGACTGCATTATTGTTCCAACCTGCCCGGGACTGCCTTGGAAAATTGGCGAGTCAATGAAAGTAGAGGAAGTTTATGCATATGATGCTCTGACAATACCGGCAAATCTCGCAGAGATTTGCGCAATGACTCTTCCTGCAGGAGAAATAAATAAAGTGCCTGTTGGTTTGCAGATATGGTGCCCGAAATTCGGAGAAAGTAAAATGTTGAGCATTGCGAGAGAGATTGAGGGGCTGGAGTGAAAATATTTATAAATTCTTAATTTGTTTGGAACATTTGTTGTTCAATTGAATCAAATTACTTAATATAAAAAGCACCAATGAAAAGATGCAAGAATATGAAAAAGTTATGGCATGATTAAAGAAAGAAGTCCAATTTCTGAAAAAACAAAACAACAACATCTTTAAATAAAGATTATTTGAATAAAAATATGCAAATTATAAATGATTTAGAATCAGCAACTTTTATTTGCGCAATTTGTTTTAGAGTAGTCAGAGGAAAATTAATAAGAGTAATGGAAATTGATGATATTCCAGATGATTCAAATGTTTATCAGCAGGTTTATGAAGAATTTTCAAGGCGCTTTTGGGAAGTAAAGTTTTTAGATGGAAGTGTAAGAGTTGAGGTATATGGAAAAAAGGAAAAAAATGATGAGAAAAAAATGAAATTAATGTATATGCCTCATTTTATTGAAACTGATGATGCAATTTCTGATTCTTCTGACAGAAAAATCTGATATTTTTCACAAGAAGATAATGCCAAGATATTGGGCGCTATCTTTTTAAAAGCTAATTTTAATTGAGGGCAAATAATTATTCTTCTAACACCCCATAACTTTCCAGCATTTTACACTTTTTAATTTAATTTTCTTGAATATCATGTAATTTCCAATGTATCAATGGAGTTAGATTTGCAAAAGAAAACAAGCGCGCCGAAGGCGCGCAATTGCACGAGCTAAAGAAGGTTATACAATGAGTGCAATTGCGCGCAGCGCACTATCTTGAGTGAAAGGCGAGCGAGGCAAAGCCGAGCATAATATTTATTCTTCTAACACCCCCATTCTTTTCCCACATTCAACATCTTTTCATTGAAGTTTCTTTTTTTTACATTAAATTTATGAAATTATCCAATGTCTTTATTAAAAATATAAAAACCAATAAATAAATAGAGCAAGATTTGAAAAATAAATAAACGAAGTTTATGCTAAAATTCTCTTTATACCATTTGATTTGACATTGTATCACAAGAATAAACTATATAAACAAGCGCTTTGTTTGTTTTAGCATATTGACTGAAAGGAGGTAAGAAAAAAAGGAAAATGGTTTTAGATTTTGCAAAAGAAGCTATTGAGCGCGCTGACACTTATAGCATTAATTTCAGCGAGCTTAAGGCAGGAAAGGCAAATATAAAAGTGTTTGGAGTTGGTGGAGCAGGATGCAATTCTGTTACATGGCTTTACAACAAGGGCATTAATGGAGCTGTTATTTACGGGCTTAATACAGATGCTCTTCATTTGAGCATAACAAAGTGCGACGAGAAAATCCTTCTTGGAAAAGAATTGACTAAAGGACTTGGATGCGGAGGATATCCTAACAAGGGTAGAGAGGCAGCTAAGGAATCTATGTCAGAGATAAAGAAAATGGTTTCTGGCTCTGATATGGTGTTTGTAATTACAGGACTTGGGGGAGGAACAGGAACAGGCGCTGCGCCAGTTGTCTCACAGATGGCAAAAGAGGCAGGAGCAGTTGTTATTGGAGTTGCTACAATGCCATTTGAATGTGAAAAGTCAAGAATTGACAAGGCAGAATTCGGGCTTCAGGAACTCAGGGAAAATTCAAACACCTGTATTGTTATAGATAACAACAGACTTGTCGATATTGCAGGAAATCTTCCAATGGAACAGGCATTTGCTGTTGCAAATGAGCTGGTTAGTACAATGATTCAGGGAATTGTGGA
>JAGVXO010000009.1:0-56711 GCA_018303755.1 Candidatus Pacearchaeota archaeon | reverse complement strand
TCTTTGATTCACATTACATGCGGGCCTGATATGAAACTTGAGGAATTTGACAATATAGGAAGATTAATAACCGAAAACCTCAACCCAGAAGCACAGGTTATTATTGGAGCAAGAGTTAACAAAGAATTTGCAGGAAGAATAAGAGTTATTACAATAATGACTGGAGTCAAATCTCCGTATATTTTGGGGAGGCCTCAGTTTGAATCAACAACACTTAAGCCAACAGTTGCTGAAGACTTAGGAATAAGAACCTTCAGATAACTTCAAAAATATTTTTATTTAAGCGGGCGAAGCCCGCTTTTTGTTTTTTATATGAATTGGTTCGCTTCGCTCACTTGTTTAATTTTTTGTAAATCCTTAATCCATCCATTTTGGTGATTTAATTTATTTTAAAATGTAAAAGGGGAAAAGGTATGGAGTGATAGAAAAATAAACATATACGGAAGATTAATCATAAATATTCTTTCTATGCCCTATCTTTAAAATTAAAATTATAAGTTCCTCATTATTCAATCGATATATTGCCCTATAATCTCCAATTCGCAAACTCCATAATCCCGATAATTTCCCGATTAAAGGTTTGCCCAAATAAGGATTATCCTCAAGAAAATTTAATTTCTTTGCTATTCTTTCCTGTTCTATTTTATCAAGCTTTCTTAAAAAGTTCTCTGGTTGTTTTTCAAGAATTATTTTATACATTTAATTTGAGCTCTTTTTTTAATTTGAAAAATTCTATGCCTCTTCCCTTTTCATACTCTTCGAGAGATTCTGCAATAGCCCGCATTGTATCTGGATCTGATAAAATTTCAATTGTTTCTATCAAGCTTTCTTTATCAAAATTATTGGGAGAAAAAGAATTGATAAGCCGAACTATTAAATCATTATAAGATTCTCTATGATGAACTTTAAGTTTGTCTAATTTATCTTTTAATTTTTCTTCTATTTGTATTGTAGTAACCATAGCTAACCATAGGAAGCTATAGTTTATAAAGTTTCCTATAATCTAAAGGATTCTTTGATAAGATAAAAAATTTAATCATAAACCTTTTTTCTATGTCCGACTTCAAGAACAAAAATTATTTTTCTTGCATCATCTATGCTAAGGATTGCCCTATGCTCGCCTATCCTTGCTATAAAATAATTTGTTCCTTCTTTTCTTTTTATAAAATGATAAGGCCTGATTTTTATTCTTTCTAGAACATTTACAACTCTTAATTGAATGCCTTTTTCCAGTTTATCGAACTGCCTGTTCGCTGTTTCTGAAAATTCAACAGAATACATTTTACCTCATTTTTTTCTTGATTGTATCAAGAGAAATTGTTTTTCCTGCCATTATTTCAATTTCAGAATTTGCAATATTTCTTTTTGTTTCTCCTGAAAATTCAAGCCTGTCTTCTATTAAGTCCCATATTATACTTTCATAACTTTCTTTTTCATGCATTTTCATTTCAGCAAGTTTATTAAGCAACTCCTTGCTTATTTGTATTGTAGTTTCCATAGTGAATTATATAGTGGTTATATGTTTATAAATGTTTTGCTGATTATTTTTGGTTTGAGTTTGGCTCGCCTGCGGGCTCGCCACAAGTACAATTAGTGGCTCGGCTTCGCCTCGCTTGTTTATTCTGCAAATCCTTATCTGTTTGTACATAAAATTTTACCTATTTCAATTAGAATATTTCGCAAATTGGACTTTAAATAAAAAACACCAATGAACAAACATTAAATAAGAGAAAGTTATGGGATGTTAGAAGAATTAATTTTAGGGTGTATTTCAACCATAAAACTCTTTTTAAACCCTGCTTGTTTTATCTATTAATGAAACAAACTGAGGAGAGCGAAATAATGAAAGAACAAGAAAATTCTGAAGATGAAATAAAAAAAGAAGTAAAAGAAGTTAGAGAGAAAAAGAGCTATGAAGAGGCAGATGAGGCAAGAGATGCTGAAAATTTGAAAAAGGTTGAGGCAGCGCTTTTTGTTGCAGGAAAATTTCTTTCTGTGCAGGAGCTTGTTGCTCTGACTGATTTAAATCCAATACTCCTTAACAGGACACTTTCTGAACTTGCAGAGAGGTATAATGATAGTTATGCAATAGAGGTTATTAATAAAGGAGATTTATGGAAAATGGATGTCAAATCATCTTATCATGATATGGCAAATAAACTTGCAGGAGGAAGCAATGAATTCACAAAAGCAGAACAGGAAACTCTTGCAATTATTGCCTATAAGCATCCAATCACACAGGCAAAAATAATTTCTGTACGAGGAAACAAAGCTTATGACCACGTTAAAAGGTTTGTAGAATTAGGACTTGTAAAATCCAAAAAACTCGGAAGAACAAGAGAGTTAGCATTAAGCGACGAATTTTATGATTATTTTAATGTAAAGGAGAGAAGTTTGAAAAAAGCAGATAGTGAAAAGGAGAGTAATCTGCCTGATAGTGAATTAAATAAAGATAATGAAAATACTACTCCTACGGACAATGCTATTATTAGAGCATAAAGGTTAAAAAACGCCCTGTTATTTGATATTTAATGGTGGAATTACTTACAGCAATTTATTTGGCATATATGTTTGCGGCATTTTATTTTTTATTTTTGTTTGTTCTTATTTTTGTGCAGAACAGAAAAGAGGTGTTTGAATGCCCAAAACCGCTTAAAAATTACAGCTTGAGCGTTGTAATTCCAGCATATAATGAGCAGGATAGTGTTAAAGGGACTGTTGAAGCAGTGCTCGCATCTGATTATCCTTATTTAGAGAAGGTGATTATTGTAAATGATGGTTCTAAAGATGATACTGAAAAAATCTCTGCCGAACTTGAAAAAAAATACAAAAAGGTTCAATTGTTTAACAAGCTAAATTCTGGAAAAGCTGATTCAATTAATCAGGCATTAAAACTGATTAAATCTGATTATGCTGCTGTTGTTGATGCTGATTCTTATCCAAGAAGTGATGCAATTTCGAAGATGATTGGATTTTTTAATGAAGAGGGTGTTGGAGCAGTTACAACAAGCATTATTGTAAGAGAGCCTAAGAATTTTATTCAGAGAATGCAGGCAATTGAGTATAAAGTAATTGCCTTTACAAGAAAACTTCTTGGATTTGTAGACTCGATTTATGTTACTCCAGGCCCGCTTGCGATTTATGATAAAAAGGTGCTTATTTCTGTCGGAGGATTTGATACGAAAAATATGACTGAGGATATTGAATTAACCTGGAAATTAGTTTATAATGGCTATAAAATAAGAATGTCTTTTGATTCCTATGCTTCAACTGTTTCACCAGACACAATTAAAAAATGGTTCAAGCAGAGAACAAGATGGGGTGTTGGAGGAATGCAGACAATGCTGAAATATAAGGCTTCTATTACGAAAAAAGGCATGCTTGGTTTTTTCATACTTCCCTTTTTTTCACTTTCTCTTATTCTTGGTTTTCTTGGTTTAGGGCTTTTTTCATACAGGTTTATTCGAGGATTTATTGTATCTTATTTATCTACAGAATACTCAATTACTTCTAATGCTGTTCTTCTCTCTATGCAAGATATAAACCTTCATCCTTCAATACTTCATTTTTTTGGAATAACGGCTTTTATTCTCGGCATTCTTTTTATTTTATTCTCTTTGCATTTTATAAACAAAAAAACAGGAGGCAACGAAAGGTTTTTTAGCCTTGCTTTTTATTCATTAATCTATATGACTGTTTATCCAATTGTGCTTGCATTTGCATTTTATAAATTTGTAGTCGGGGGATATACTTGGAGATAAAAATGCTAAAGAGCAAATATCATGTTTTTTGGGAGGCGCTTTTTGTAACTATCCTTGTATTTGGTATAGGAATTGTTTTAGGCATTTATTTTGAGCAGATTCGTTCAGATAATTCAAATGCTTTATTTTATAATTCAGAGGCAGCGCTTTTTGATACAATTGCTTTTACTGAATTTATAAATAGTGAAAATATTTCGTGTGAGCAAACAAGAAATGTTCTTGGTTCTTTTGCAGACAAAATTTATTTAGAAGCTAAGCAACTGGATCAATTTGAAGATTCAACAAAATTAAGCAGTTCAATTAAAGCAATTCATAGAAAGTATGACACAATGAGGACTATTCTTTGGATAAAAACTCTGCAGGCAAATCAGAAATGCAATAATTTTAACACAGTCGTTTATTTTTATCTTCTTGATCCAGAAGATTTAACCATAAGAGCAAAACAAAATGTTTGGGGCAAGGTGCTTTTTGAACTAAAACAGAAGAAAGGTTCAGAGGTGATTTTAATTCCTATTGCAGCAAATAATGATGTTGGCTCACTTGAGCAGATTATAAAGATTTATAATGTGACTATTTTTCCTTCTGTGATCATAAACAGAGATAATGTAATTTATAACCTTCAGTCAGCCGACGAGCTTGAAAAATACTTAGAATAAATAGTATCAAAAACAATAAAAACCCCCCCTTTTTAGGTTATTTATGGCACAGGAATGTTTTTTATGCGGTGATGAAAATGATTTAATTGAAGTAGTTACTGGAGCAAATATTTCTATTGTATGCCTTAAATGCGCTGAAAAGAATTCTTTTCCGAGGATTAATCATCCAACTAATGAGCAGATATCAAGAGCAAACAGGTTTCTTGGAGTTAATGAAAGATTAATGAATGAAATGCGAAGAATACACAAGCCAGATAAAGTAAATAATGAATTGAAAAAAATTGTTGCAGAAAACATCAAGCCAGGAGAGTACAAAGATTTAGTTGATAATTTCCACTGGAATATCCAGCAGGCACGCAGATTCAGAAAAATATCCCAGAAACAGCTTGGAGAATCAATTGCAGAGCCAGAAATTGTGATTGCAATGGCAGAAAAGGCAAATCTTCCTGTAAATAAATCTTCCTGTAAATTATGAACGGTTGATTAAAAAACTCGAGCAGTTTCTTGGAGTGCAGTTATTTAAGCAACAGCCAAAACAGGAGAATTTTTTTAATATAGAAAATGCAAATTTGAATCAGGTTACAACAAGCGATTTAAAGGTAATGAAAGAAAATGTTGGCGACAAGAAAGAGCCAGTAAAAAGCGAAGATTTTGAGCAGGAAGAATAGCCGAATAGTTTCAATTATCTTTGAAGTCTTCAATAGATTTATTAAGCATATTTATTAATTAATTCTATGAAACAGAGAACATTTTTAGCATCAGCAGCATTTATTTTTTTAATTTTGTCCAGCAGTTTGGTATTTGCATGCATTTCTTTCCCTAAAATAGAAACTAAAAATGGGTGCAATTTAAATTTAGATTATGATACTTATCAGAATGAGAGCGCGATTATTCTTTTATTAAATCAAAATAAGGATGCTTGTGGATTTAGTGATGAAGATATTCCAGTTATAAAAAATTTTGTGATAAATGGATATTTTGTAATGGAACAAACACAAGAGGAATATGAAATATTTTTAGAAGAGGTTAAAAAACAAAATGAACAGATAGGATGTACTCTTCATTATAAGGCTGTTGCCCATGAGGATAGATGGACCGGATATGTTACTGGTAGAGAAAATGCAGAAGATGGAGCAGGTAATCCATGTCCAGTACCAACATGCAGTAGTGGAGCATTAGTTAATCTTATTTGGAATGATTTAATTCAGGAAAATGATTTTGATAAAAATTCTCCAACTGCTAACTTGCCTCTTTATATTGCTTTGATTGTCTTTTTAACTGCTGTTCTTTTGATTGTTATTATCAAACTTTTAAAAAAATAGTTTTAACTATTATCTTCTAAACATCCACGGAAAGCTTAATCTTAGAATATGGTTCATTTCACCTTTATAAAAATATATTGCAACCAGGCTTGGAAAGCTTAATCTTAGAATATGGTTCATTTCACCTTTATAAAAATATATTGCAACCAGGCTTACTAAAACCAATCCTGCAACCGAAGCATAAATCTGCAGATAATTTGAGTAGGATATTCCATTAATAAGATAGACTATGCAGATAACTGTCGGAAGATTTCCTAAAAATGTTGCAAGGGCATATTTTTTCAAATTTATTTTTACAATTCCTCCAAGCAGATTGGGAATTATCCTTGGAACAAAAAAAATGATACTTAGAATAAGAAGTGTTTTAAAAGTGTCTTTTTCAAGTATTTCATCAAATTTTTCCAATGCTCCGCCGTGCTTTTCCAGATAGTTTCTTACATAATTTCTTCCAAGCTTGCGCGAGATATAAAAATCAATTATTGAGCTTGCCATTATTCCAATCATTGAATAAAAAATTGCTTCATATGATGAAAAGAACAAGGCAGACATTCCAATTAGGGCATTTGATGAAAAAGCAAATGTTGTGAGCAGGGTGAATAAGATGGTGTAAAGAAATATTGCAAGGTAATGATTTATCGATATGAAATTTTCAACAAGCGAGAGATTTATTCCAAAATATCCTGAGAGTACAGCCGTTAATAAAGAAATAAGAACAAATGACAGGAATATATAAAATTTCTTTTTTGCACCCATATTATTTTTTTATTATCCTTCTTTTTTCAATATCAATTAGATAATGTTTTTTTGAATTGTCTTTTATAATTTCAACTTGGACCAATGAGGCATGTTTTGACTCATAAACATTTCCAATTTTTATTTCATATCCATTAATGTTCATGCTTTTGTTGAGAATTTCAGTTATAATCTGCTTTTCAGATTCTGTAGCTGGTCTTGTCTGCTGATAAAATTTATTGAGATAATTGAGATTATAAATTAATGTAATAATTATGATGAGATTTTTTCATAATGCTTTAGGGAGTGTGGATTATTAAAGATTTGCTAATTTTTGCTAGCATTCAATAACTTTTCCTTACCTTAAGTTAGCGCATTGGTGTTTTATTATTTTTAAATGGATTAAATTATTTAAATAGCCAATGTACAAATGGTATAGGGTTTAAAAAATTATCTAAGTGAGCGGCTATGTGTAAATTAATCCCTTAAGGGATTAATATCCCATTCATATTTAGCCCGATTTAGAACATTAATATTATAGTTAATCCATCTTAAAGTTTCTTCGTTTATCCTATCTGATGGCAGGCGAGAATAAACCGAATTCCCATGCAATGCTTTCTTGCTGTGATTTGTTGATTCAACATTACTTCTCTTATGATAATGTTTGTCATAATCTTCTTTATTTTCTACAAAATCTTTATTCATTTCTTTCCAAGATGGGAAGCCATCTTGCTTTCCATTCCAAGAAGATTTGCATTTGAAATATGGCTTACCGCCTTTTTCTGAAACTTTTTTACAATTCTTTTTGCACCAGTACATTCCATCTCCAGACCATTCATTAACCTTAAAATTTTCAGAGGTTTTATCAACATGCTCTCTGAAAATTTTGTTATCTTTTCCTTGGTTTATCCCAATATTAAGTGCAGTTACAATCCCGCTTTTAACTCCAATAGTAGTATGCACTGTTAGGTGATCTCTTCTTCTAATTCTTTTTTTGCATCTTAAACTAAACCAAGTTGAAAATAACTGAGTCCTTATTCCAGTTGAATCAGTTGCAAAATCATGCTCAATAATGGATAAGGGTTTAGAGCTTTTTTCTATTAATTTGTCTAAAATTATCTGCAATGAATTGTTTTCATTGTAATTTGATAATGTTTTAAAACAGGGAATATCAATAGAAATTATATCAAATCTTCTAAGCAAGAGGAGAAATCCTCTTGCTCTTCTTACAGATAAATTTGGAAATTTTCTCCAGATTAATAAACATTGAATCATACTTTTCATTTTTCTTCCTTTACAAATATAATTTGTGAGATATCTCACAAATTCAAAGAAATTCAAGAATTCTGACTCTTGAACTTTATTATATAAAACTTCATCTCTTGGCCACCTCTTTTTCTTAACCATCTCAGTATAATGCCTAATAAGATAATATACTTTACTAAAGATAGATTAACAACATTTATATACTATAATGCCTAACAAATATTTATAACCTTCAAGGGTATATAATCATATGGTATTTATCAGGAAGAAACAATTCAGAGGAAAAAACTATTATTATATCGTTGAAAGCTATTTAGTTAAAGGAAAAGTTAAGCAAAGAGTTATTTACTATATCGGCACAGCCGATACTTTGCTTAAAAAACTAAAAGTCAAGCACTAGTTTTTACACATAGCTATCAAACATCAAACCCGAAAATTATATAAACCCTCGGGCCATTAGATTTCAGTAAGTGGACTGAACCAGTAAAACCTTTGTGTATGCAAAGTATCCAGCGTGTATGCGTGTAAATGGTTTGGGGAATTCACTCTCCACTTACGTCTTTTTTTGCTTTTCTATTTACAATTTGTTAATAGTTATTAACTTAGAGTTAATAGGGTTATGAGAGTTTTGGTTTGCCACTTAATAATGGGCCAAAAGATTTATATAGATTATTCATTTATTTACATTTGAATTCAAATAAGGGGGTAATATGGTTCAAAAGAATGTTACATTAAGTCTTGATAAAAACACTTATGAAGAATATAGAAACTTTTGTAAAAAGAATGCTGTTGCATTATCGCGGAGTATAGAAGTTTTTATGGAAGAGAAAATAAAAAAAGAGGAAAAATGAGTCAAGAACTTTTATCAATAAAAGAGGCATCAGAGTGGGCAACAAAATTCTTAGGCAGGCCAATAACTATCTCTAATATTCAATACCTTATTCAATACGCAAGGGTCCCTAAATCCTTTTATAAAAATAATGTAGCAATTAACTTAGATGAACTAAAAGTATATTACGAAAAAAACACAAAAAAAGAAGAGGCCTGGAAAAAAAGATTAGGTAATGACCTTAACTGGGGTCTGTCTTTTTCTCATTTAAAGGAATCTGATACAACAAAACATGTACACAGATTACATCCCTATAAGGGAAAGTTTATTCCTCAATTAGTAGAATACTTTTTAGATTCCCACCTTAATACATTCAAAAAAGAAGTTTTTTTCAAATCTGGAGAGATTATATTAGACCCATTCATGGGTAGTGGAACAACGCTTGTTCAATCTTCAGAATTGGGCTTGCATTCAATTGGAATAGATATTTCTGATTTTAATTGTTTGATTTCTAAAGGTAAAGTTGGAAAATATAATTTATCCATTTTAGATAAAAAAGCTAGAGATATCTGTTTTAAGACAAGAGAATTTAGTCAAGAAGTATTTGACGATTCATTTGATGAGGAATTAAAAGAAAAATTGAATGAATTCAACAAAAAATATTTTCCTAATCCGGAATTTAAGAAAAAGGTTTGGAAAGGGGTGATTAATAATGAAGAACAATATGGAGAAGAAAAGCTTAAACAATTTCTAAAAGAAAATGAAGAATTTTTTGAAAAGAACGGAACAAAAGACAAATCTGGATTAATAAATGAAAAAGAGATGAATAACTTTTTGAATAAATGGTTTTCAAAAAGAGTAAGACAAGAATTATTTTATTATATTAAACTTTTAAAAGAAATTGAAAATGAGGATTTAAAGAATATTTTAAGAGTTATTATAAGCAGGACTGCTCGTTCGTGCCGAACTACGACCCATTCTGATTTGGCAACCTTAACAAAACCGCAAATTGGCCCTTATTATTGTAGAAAGCATAAGAAATTATGTATCCCAATAAATTCCATTGTTAAACATTTAATACGATACACCTATGACACAATAAGTAGAATTGATGAGTTTTCAAGATTAAAAAAGAATGTATTTAGTAATGTAATCCATGGAGATTCAAGAAAGGTAAATATATTCGAAGAGGTTAAAAAGAAAAACTTTGAGTTTTATAAGTTATTGACTAAAAAGAAAATAGATGGGGTTTTCACCTCTCCGCCTTATGTTGGTCAAATAGATTATCATGAGCAACATGCGTATGCCTATGATCTTTTTAACATCCCAAGAAAAGATGATAAAGAAATAGGTCCTCTATTCAAGGGACAGGGGCAAAAGGCAAAAGAGGAATATGTTGAAGGGATAAGCAAGGTTTTCATAAACATAAGTAGATTTATTAAAGATAATGGGGATTTCTTTATTGTTGCAAATGATAAATATAATCTTTATCCAATCATCGCAGAAAAAAGCGGATTAAAGATAGTTGAGCAATTTAAAAGACCAGTGTTAAATAGAACAGAAAGGGATAGGCAACCATATGCAGAGGTTATTTTTCATATGAAGAAAAAATAATTTATTTTTTTGCAATTTCTTTTATTTCCTCTCGTAATTCTTCCCCAATTTCTTTAAAGATTTCTATAAATTCATCATAAATCTCTTCTCCTGCTACAAAATTCCAAAAATCTTCACCAACCATTAATTGGCAGGAATCATACATGTTTCTCGTAGTCCATCTTTTGTAAGGTTTTGGATAATAAGGATTATAAGGTAATCCTAAAGCAACTATAACTCTCGTATTCTTATCTGCACTTAATCTTAGTCCAATCCATATTAAAAGCTTCTTTTTGAGTGCAACAAACTCTTTTATATTAGGTTTAGGTGAGGTAATATCAAAATATGCCTCGGTTCCATCTTTTTTCTTTATGAAAATATCTACCCTTTTATCTGGGTCTTGTAGGAGTTTTCCTTTTTGAATAGAATTTTTTATCTCTTCAAATTCCAATTCCATATCTGGCCTTCTTTTATTGCTTCTTAATTCCATATCTATCTTCGAAATTATTGCTTCTGTTCTATTATCAATTTCACCTAACAAATCATATTGAGTATACGCTTCATATCCCGCACCTTCTGCAAGGACTTTTGCTAATTGTTCATATATTGAAATTCCAAACGTGGTATAAAATGAATGAATAATTGTGTGTGTTAAAACTTGTTCTTTTGTGAAAATTGCTTGAAAAAATGGTCTATATTCTGTTTCAGCGTTATAATTCTCTATTTTTAATAAAATGACTCTTTTAATTAATTCCTTAACTTTATTTCTTGTTTCTATTTTCATTTTATCTATTTACCCTAAAGGTAAAATCACTTTATTATCTTCTTAAGCGCAGGGAACATATCAACTGAATGCTGCTGCGCGATGTTCTGATACATTTGATACATAATCATAATTACCAGAAGTATTGCTGTTCCTGAAACAAGAGTTCCTACTGCATTTGAAACAGATGCAAGAATTCCAATTGCTGCACCTCCCATAACGGTCAATGGAAAAATATATCTTTCCAAGACAGATTCTAAAATTCTCTCGTCTTTTCTAAAGCCAGGAATTGTAAGCCCAGAATTCATAATATTCTTTGCCTGGCTTTGCGCATCCATCCCGCTTGTTTTAACCCAAAAGATTGCAAATAATACACTGAAAGAAACATAAAACAATGTATGGAACAATGCCTGCAAAAGCATAACCTTTGTAAAGCTTCCTGTCAAAGTGCTTTGTAGAATATCAACCCCTGCAACCCAGAATGCAAAACCAGAAACAGGAGAGCCGTTTGAAAATCCGCCAAGGAATGTTGGATGTCCGAGCCAGGTTTCAAGAAGACTTGCGCCAAGTTGAAGATTTGCAAGAAGTGCAGAAACTAAAATAACCGGCATAACTGAAGTATAAAAAAATGCCAAAGGCCATTTTATTCCATATCCTCTTAATCTGTCAAATGAAAGAGGAATTTCTATTTTCAGCGACTGAGCCCAAACAACAGCAAGAAAAATTAATATTGTCACAACAATTGCAGCGCCTGCAAGATATGCTCCTGTTGGATTTCCTGAAATTAATGAATTGATTAAAACAAGAACTTTTCCTGTTGCTGCAAAACTTCCTTGAGTATCAATAAATTGGAATAGTGTTGTAAATAATCTCCAGCTTATTCCTGCTGCGATAAAAAGAGAAACTCCTGAACCAAATCCCCATTTTGTTGAAAGCTCATCCATAAAAACTATTGCAAGCCCACCTAGGCAAAGCTGAAGAATTACCAGCCATTCATATCCAGGAACTGCTTCCAGCCCTTTCATAAGAACATAAATTGAAGCTTCAAAAAGAATAAAGAAAAAAACCAGCACCTTCTGCAACCCCTGAAAGTATTTTTTTCCTTCGCTTGTTTTTGTATCAATTTCAAGAAGCTGACTTCCTACAAGAAGCTGAAGAATAATTGATGCCATAACAATTGGCCCGATACCCAATGAAATTATGCTTCCAAAATCTGTTCCGAGAATAACTGCAAGATTTTCAAATCTTGCCAAAGCATTATTTGAAAGTCCATAAAGAGAAATATTCGCGAGAATAAAAAAAGCCACGAGTATAATTATTGTCCATTTTAACTTAATTCCAAATCCAACTTTCTTCTCTGGAGGAGGTTCAATCTCAGGAAGATGCTTAAGAAGATTCTTTATGTCCATATTTCACTATCACCTTTCCGCCTGCTTTTTCAATTTTCTTAACAGCTGACTTTGAAGCAGAATAAACTTTCAGAGTTACAGGAAAGGTTATTTCTCCTGAACCAAGAAGTTTAAAATTGCTTAAATCAACTTCGCTTTTTCCATTTGCGCGCTTTTCAATGTCTTTAATATTAATAACTCCATAGTTTTTAGGCTTTGGCTTAAGAGAATCTTTTCCAAAATACTTTTCAGGCATATTAAGGATAAGTGTTTTTTTCTGGTCTGCTCTTTTTCCTGTTCCAGCCATTCCTTTTCCTCCTCTATGCCCAGAGCCCCTTGCTTTTTTCATTCCACCCCTTCCATGAGTATGGCTTCCGTGCATTCTCGAAACTTTTTTTCTTTTTTTGTGAAGGCGCATTTTACAACATCCTCCTGAGCAAATCATTTATTTTTTCTCTATGATTTCCCAAAACGCCTTTTGGAAAATGCTGTTTTGAGTTTATCCCTTTTCTCGGCGGATGAAGACGGAAAAACGGCTTTATTCCTGTATCTTCAAAATTTTCATTTTTCTGGATTAATTCTGCAATTTTTTTTGCATCGATTTTTTTTGTTTTATCCAACAACTTTCCTCTTTTGGCAATAAGTTCAACAAGTGTTTCATCATTTATATCTCCATATGCAACAAAGCTTCTCACTTTTTTAAGCATTCCGAGAGTGACTTTATTTTCAGGAATAAGAGTGCAGGCATATTTTCTTCTTAATCGCATTCTTGAAAGAGTATTCTCTAAACGTTCGTTCATATCAACCATCCCATGAATTCTTATTACTGCTATCATTTCAACTTCTCCAATGCATTCATTATTGCCTTTATGAAGTTTATTGTTGTTCTTGTCTGTCCAAATGACTGGCTGTAAATATCTTTTATTCCAGCAAGGCGAAGAACTTTTTTTCCTTCATCCCCTATTACAAGCCCTGTTCCCTGTGGAGCAGGAATAAGAATAATTTTTGAACCTGCACATTTGCCTGTAACTCTGAACGGAATGCTGTGGAGTTCAGATGAAGAGCCCTCAAAACTTCCAGAACCTCTTCTAAATTTTATTATATTTGTTTTCGCGCGCCTTATTGCTTTTTCCCTTGCAGGAAGAGTTTCTTTTGCTTTTCCAAATCCAAGCCCGACATGCCCATTTTTATCTCCTACAACTACAAATGCAGAAAAAGTCACAACATTGCCTTCTTTTGTTTTTTTCTGTGTCTGCCTCCACGCTCTTCTTTTTCCTCCTCCGAATTTTCCTTTTGACTGCCCTGTAAAAAGAAGCTCACTCTCAAGCCTTAAAAGTGATTCTGTAATTTCCGGCTCTAGGATTCTCATTTTTCTATCGAGAATTTCATCAATGTCTGTTATTTTTCCAGATTTAACAAGCTTTCCAAGTTTGGTTTTAGGCGCCCAGCTTGAAACTCTTTCTTCTGCAAGCTCCTGCTCTGATTTTCTTCTGCGTCTGCCGCGTTCTCCAAATATTTCCCTTTTTTCTTCAGGTGTTGCAACTGCTTCTTTTAAAATTTCTTCTACGGGCGCTTCAAGTATCTCTTCTGGTACAATTTCCAGAATTTTTTCTGCTTTTTTCTCGATTGATTTTTTTTCGCTCATTTCTGCTCCTGTTTATCAATTGCCTCTTTAACTTTTTCAAAAACATTTTTTGCCTCTGAACTCAAATGCCTGCCTTTAATTCTGTCTTCAGACGGCGCCACACTATTATCATAGGATAGATTCACTCCTGCATCGACAATTCCTTTTATTGCTGAATATATCCTGCTTCCATGAACATTCCTATGAATCCCTATGTCTGCTATGGCTGAATGTTTTTTTTCTTTTTTAACTATTTTTCTTCCTGCAAGATATCCTGCAAGATATGCCGCAGTTATTGATTTCAGCGAACCTAAAGAAGTTTTAGGCCAGCCATATTTGAGAAGTTCTTTTGAGGTAATTCCAAGGATAACGGAATCTTTTGACTCTACACTCTTAACATACTGAATAATCAGGTATTTATTCGTCCGCCTGACTACAATTCTTGGCTTACCTGATTTTAAAAATGCCATTCTTTTTCTATAATCTGTTTTTGACTGAATTCTTCTTTTTCTTGGGGTTTTCATTTTAATAACTCCTTAAGATGCTGTTTGCTCCTAAACTCACTGTTTTTTATTGAATTCCTCAATGCGAGGTATTTCTTTTCTTCAATTCCTCCATGAGATTTAAGCTCCTTAATATATCTTCTTAATTTTCGCGTTAGTTTTACATAATTCTGTTTTCTGTTTTTAATCTTTTTCTTTACTTTTCCAGCCCTTCTTCTTGTTGTTCTTTTGACTATTTTTTTTCTTCCTTTTGCAGAAATTATCTCTATTGCCCCGCTCTTAACAAGCTCCTTTATATCCTGCCTTGTAATTGCTTCTTTTATTTCATTGATTCTTTCTGAATTGAATTTTATTCTCTCAGCACCAACTCCAAGAACTTTCACAGCAAGTTTTTTCTTTGGTTTCAAATTCATTTTGCGTTTTCTCCTTCAAATTTATTCTCTTTTTCTGCAAGTATTTTATTCACATTAAGATTTGCAACAGGAATGTTTTTTTCTTTAATTGCCTTTGCAATTTCTTTTCTTTTTTTTGCTCCGACTCTGCCTATTACTGCAATATTATTATCTGAAATCTGCAGCAATTCTGAAACATTTCTTACAACTACTGGAATTTTTCCTTCAATAAGCCCTCTTGAAGTAATTTCATTTTTATATCCAACTCTTACAATAGCAGGATATCCTTTTCGCATAATGCGCATTTTATTGTCGCGCCCTCTCGGGCTTGTCCATTTCTGCAATTTTTTTCTTCTCTTTCCAAGTCGAAGGTATTTGGTTGTATTTCTTCTTAAAAATTTAGGGGCTTTTTTCTTTGCCATTATATGTGCCTCCCGCATTTTTCTGTCATAAATATCCCATCCTGAAATTTTCTCCTGTCCCGGTTTCTAACCCATGTTGCTTTTTCAAGATTTGCAGCAGTCTGCCCTGCAATTTCTTTGCTGTTAGAGCTGACAATTATTTTATTTTTCTCAATAACAATCTCTGCACCTTTCAAAATTTTTGAAGTTCTCGGCTTTTTCTCTCCGAGAAAATTTTTTATTATAACAAGCCCTTTTGCCTTGTCAACTTCCAAAGTCATTGGAAAATGAACATAGCATATTTCGAGCTTGTAAATAAATTCCTCTTTAATTCCTTTTATCATATTTTTAACATGTGCAATAAATGTGTTAATCATTTTAAGCTCTTTTTTTGTCGCTTTTTTTGACTCAATGAGAATATTATTTTCGTGTTTTTTTATTGAAACGTTTTCAATATTAAACTTCATTTTTGATTCTTTTCCACTTCCTTTTACATGAATTATATTTCCTATTATTTCGAAATCAATTCCCTCTGGAAATTCAAGTTTTTCTTTTATTTCTTTTTTCATCTTCTAGTAAAAATATGCTATAAGGCATCCTCCTGTCTTTTTTTCAATCGAATCCTGATGAGTCATAACTCCCTGATTTGTAGATATAAGAAGTATTCCGAAATCCCTTGCCGGAAGATATCTTTTCATATATTTCTCGAGAGTTTTTCTTGTAACATTAAACCTTGGCTTTACAGCTCCGCAGTTGTTTATATTGCCTATTATTATCTCAATAGATTTCCCGGTTTTTTTGAAATCTTTTATATACTCGTATTTCTGCGCAATTTCAAGCACATTAAGAAGCAGTTTTGATGCTCTTTTTACAACTACCTGCTCTTTGCCTATTCTCTTGGCATTCAGTATCTGGTTCAGCGTATCTGAAATTAAATCTTGTGACATTTTAATAATCCCCTCCATATAATCCCGTCTCTCTGCTCTTCTCTTCCCAATATCTTCTTTGCATTTCCATTGCCCTATCAAGATTCTCTTGGATTAAAATTAAATCTCTTTGAGTAGGTGCATCAGTTATAATTCCTTGCTGTTCCTTATATCCTATTATATTTCCCATTTTCTTAATTGTATTTTTTAAATCCTATCTCCTCTGCTATCTCCCTGAAGCACTGCCTGCAGAAATTAAGCCCGTACTGCCCAACTCTTGCGCCAATCCGCCCGCATCTCTCGCATTTAAATCTCGCAACTCCGGTTGTTCTTTCCTTTGGCTTGCAATGTTTGAGGAATCTTTTGGCTATCACTGGCTTTGACTTCAGCATGTTATATATTTTTCTCCAATCACTTGCAGTCATAGTGCCTCTGTATTAAAATTTAATTTAAGGAAATGAAGAATTTCTTCTCTTGAAACAGCCTGTTTTTCAGGGATTCTTCCATGCTTGATTTTTTTTCTGCCGACTCTTTTGCCTTTTCTTGAAAAAACAACAGTAACATTAAATCCCATTGTGCCTATTTCCCGGTCATATTCTTCTCCAGGAATTTCAATGTACTCCTTTATTCCAAATGAAAAATGATTAACTGCTATTTGCTTTTTTCTTATCCTGTTATCAACTGCTGCAAACAATCGTTTTAACAAGCTTGCCGCCTCTTCTCCTCTTAAAGTAACCATGCATCCTACTTCTAATCCTGGGCGTATTCCAAATCCAGGTATTCTTTTTCTTGTAACTTTTTTTAGCGGAGTTTTCTTTGATATTTTCTTAAGCAATTTTTCTCCTTTCTCAAGTTCTACACTGACTCCACTGCACGAAAGAACAATTTTTTCTATATATACTTCTCTCATTGGATTTTCTTTAATTTCAATTTTTTTAGTTTCTATATTTTTTTTCATTTTACAACGATTAACTCCTCTGACTTGATTTTAATATCTTTCCCCTCTGAATTTACAATTACTTCTGTGCTGTTAATTTCCTTTATTATTCCTTTTTTTCCCATATATTTTCCTTTTATAACGAGTATTTCTGAGCCGTTTTTTTCAGAAAGGATTTTTTCAATTTTATTATCAGAAAGCCGGATAAGAACTGAATCTCCTGTACTTATTTTTTCATTTGAAATAAGATTTCTTCCATCGCTGAGGTTTATCTGAACAACTGCTTTTTTTAATAATATTTTTCCAATTGCTTTGGCTGTTTTAAATGCTGATTCTTTTTCACTAATCTCTTCTACGCTGATTTTTTTATTTTCTGAAATAAAAATCCTGTAATGCTTTTTCTCAGAAGGTATTGAAATGACATCAAATAACACCAGTGTGCATTTGTCATCTCTGACAATTTTGCCATTGACAATTATCTTTTTTTCATAAATCGCCTTTTTCAGCTCTTTTCTTGTTTTTACAGCGTTTAAAACATCGCGCAGGACAATAAGCAAAGGAATGCCTGTCTTTTTATTGTGTGAGGGCACTATAACATATTTTGTGCCTTTTCGCGCTATTGGCCAGGTTTTGCTTGTTGAACTTCTTGTTGTATGCATTTTATTTTTCCTCCACTAATACTGATTTAGTTTTGTTTAAATTTGATTTTTCCTTTTTTTCATAACTTCCACTTTTTTTCTCTTTTCCTGCTCCTTTTCTTGATAATGCATTATTTCTCTTTTTATCATCAAGATTCAAGCTCTGTATCTGAAGATTTGAAGCATCAAACAAAATATTTATTTTTGTTCCGTCTTTCTTTTTTCTCTGAATTTCCTCAATTGCAACTTTCATTTTTTTTGTATTAACCATTGATATTTTTCCTGTTTTTTTCTTAAAAGCACCTTTCATTATTTTTACTTCATCGCCTTTTCTCAATGAAAAACTTCTTTTCCCGTATTTTTTTCTCAATTCTTTTGATAAGTGTGCGCTTATCATTTTGCTTTTTATATGCAGTGGAGCATTTGCTCTGAACTTCCTCTGCTTTCTTATCTGACTGCTTCCAACCCATGAATTTGAAAATTTCTTTTTCATTTTAAACAATTATCCTCGCTAATTTAGCCACGCTTGACCATCTTTCCAATACCTCTCTTGCAACAGCCCCCTTTATTTGTGTTCCTTTTGGATTTCCTTTTTCATCTTTTAAAAGAGCAACTGCATTGTCACTGAATGCAATTCTTTCTCCTGTTTTTCTTCTCCATGATTTTTTCAAGCGGACAACAACTGCATCAAAAACCTCGCCTTTCATTTCTGGCTTGCCTTTTCTGACGCTGACTTTTACCCAGTCAGCTATTTTTGCATACTGCTGTCTTTTTTTTGTTGATTTTCCATGTTTAACAGAGACTATTCTTACTATTCTTGCTCCGCTGTTGTCAGCTGCTTCAACCAGGCTTCCAATATTAAGCCCTCTTGTTGCTTTTGCACTAATTGGTTTCATTTTGCATTTTCCTCCTTTACTTCTGGGATTTTTTGTTTAACATCTGCGTCTCTTATCTTTTTTACAAAAATATGGTGCATAATCTTGCTTAACGGACGGCATTCTGCAATCTGCACATAATCGCCTAACTTAACTGCATCCTTAAATTGTGGAAGAAGCCTTGCATGAATTTTTGTCTTGAATTTTGCATATCTCTCGTATTTTTTTACGAATTTGACTCTTTCAAATTCAATTGTGATTCTATTGTCAAATTTTCTTATTATATATCCTTCAAATTTTCTTCCTCTAAAAGAAATCTCAGGAGCCAAAGCTAAAGAATTCTGTTTTTCTTCTTTTCCAATTTTTACTTCTTTGTTTTTCTTCATTTTTCTTCCATTTATTGTGCGTTTTATCGCTTTTATTCGCTCGCAATTGAATCTTCATTGAAACCAAGCTTAACAAGAAGAGGTTTTATCTTCCTCCTGTGATCTCCCTGAAGCTCTATTGTGCCTTCTCTTATTGTTCCACCGCAGCCAAGTTCAGATTTTAAGTCTTTTGCTACCTTCTTGATGTCTATTCCTTTTTCTATTCCAGACACCAGAGTTACCAGTTTTCCGAACTTTTTCTTTATTGTAGTCACTTGTATTCTCTGTTCGCTTTTTGCGATTTCTTCGCACACGCATGCCTGTTTTGGCAGGCCGCATTTTGGACATATATCCATATTATGATTTTCTGAGCATTAACAAACGAGCAATTGTCTGCTTGATTTCTTTAATCTTTACTTTTCCTCCCTTGCTTGCAGTCACTCTTGCTTTAACAAGGTCGAGCCGAAGCTCGTCTAATTTCTTGTCAATATCCTTCTTTTGTAATTTTGAAAGCTCTTTAAACTTTACCATTCTGAACATTTGCCTCCTTCATGCCTAATTTAGCATAATCTATCTGGTCGTGAATTTTTGCATCTGGATGCAGAATACTGACACTTATTCCAACACTTCCGACTTTTGTTTCAGCAACTACCTGTGCTTTATCTACAACTTTTGCACTATCTCCAACTTTTTTTAAATATCCTTTTGTAAATCTCCAAGTTCTTGCTCTTTCACTTGGCAGTCTTCCGCTTATCTTTAATTCAACTCCTTTTGCCCCTGCATTCATTATCTGCTGAAGCATTTTATATGCAATAAGCTTGAATCTCAAAGGACCTGACTTTTCAATATTCATTGCAATCTCTTCTGCAACTGTCTGCGCATCAAGATAAGGAGAGGTTATTTCTTTTATTTCTATATGCGGATTTTCAAATTTAAATTTCTTCCTTAATGTTTCTGTCAGCATTGTTATTCTTTCACCGCCTCTTCCAATTATCAGCCCTGGCTTGCTTGTAGATATAACCACTTTTTCTCCGACAGGTGTATACTCGATATCAAGACGGCTTATTCTGCCTTTTCCAAGATGAGCTTTTACAAATTCTTTTATCTCAAACTCATCTTTTTTCAATTTTACAAATTTTCGCTCTTCCATCTTATTTCTTCACTCCCTGTGCAACTTCTTTTGCTGTGATTGAAATATGATTTCTCTTGAATTTCGTGCTTCCAAATCTGTGCACTTGTTCGGGCGCTTTGTTAGGAACAACCGAGCTAATTATTGTTGAATCCAAATCCATCCCATTATGCAAGCTGTTTGCTGAAAGAGATTTAAGCAGTGTTATGAATTCTTTTGATGCATTTACAGGATATTTACCCGACATCATGCCTTTTCCTTTTCTATGCGCAATTTCGCCTCTGAATGGAACTGCCTGTTTTTTTATTGAAACTCTTTCAAGATTTGCAATTGCTTCTGATATTTTTTTTCCTTTTATAAATTCTCCAATTGCAACTGCGTGCTTTAATGAAACATGAACGCTTCGCGCATTAACAACAGCCTCAAATTTTTTAACTGCCGGCTTTGGAATTTTAACTTCCTTTTTTTTATCTACTGCTTTTTTTTCTTCGCTCTTCTTTTCTTCTTTAAGTTCGTGCCTGACAGGAGCGTCAGCTATTTTTTTGTTTTCTTTTGGAATATTCTGTTTTTGTATTCTTACTTGATTTAATTGTTCATCTGCCATTTTACTTCACGCTCCTTGAAGCACTTGACCTTGTAGCTCCAATTCCTGCTGCTCCGTGCTTTACCGTTTTTCTTGTCATTGAAAATTCCCCAATACGGTGCCCGAGCATTTCCGGTGCAATTACTAATTTTTCAAATGTTTTCCCGTTGTGGATAAGAACAATCATTCCAATCATTGCAGGAACAATTATAATATTTCTATTATGTGTTTTAATCACTTTTTTTCGGTCATTCTTTTTATTGCATCTTGAAAGAAATTTTTCTATCACATCTGTATTTCTTAACATCGTTCTTCTTTCTCTTGATGGAACAAGTTTTGCAAATTCCCGAATATCCAGTTTGCCAAGCTCTTCAAGAGTCTTTCCCCTGAAAATAAATTCCTTTTTTCTTTCCATCGATATTTCTTCTGCCATTTTATCTCTTTGACTTTTTCCTTCCTGTTTTTCTTGCTCTTACTGAACCCACCTTTGCTCCAGGAGGAGCATTTCTCTTTGGTATTTTTCCAAGATTTCCGTGAGTAAGATTTTTTCCTCTTCCAGAACCAAACGGATGATCAATTACATTCATCTTTACTGCAGAGGTTCTTGGCCATAATTTTCCTTTTGCCCTTTTAATATAAAATTGCTTTCCTGCTTTTACAACTGGTTTTATATTTCTTCCGCTTCCTGCAATTACTCCAATTGTTGCTCTGCAATCATCATTAAATACCTTTTCCTGCTTTGAAGGAAGCAAAAGAGTTGCATTTCCCTGCTCTTTTTTTATAATAGTTGCATAACCTCCTGCAGTGCGGATAAACTTTCCCCCATCTCCAGGGCGCGACTCTATATTAAAAATATTTGTTTTAGCAGGAATATCTTTTAACTTAGCTATATCTCCATGTTCAATACCTGCACCTATATTTATTTTCTGCCCCTGATACACCTTTTCTGAGGCAAGATTGTAAAAAATAATGTTTCCTGCTTTTATTTTTGAAATAGGTGCGCTATGTCCAGCAGAATTAATAAGCTTTAATATAGTTGCCTCTCCTGAATAATTGGGATATCCTATTCTATAAATAAATGCTTTTCTTCTGACTCTGTAAGTCATGCTTCCGTGCCCACGCGCCTGTGAAACTATTCTTTTTCCCATATTAAATCATCCCCAGCTTTGTTGCAATGTCAATTGCAGGATGTTTCCTGTCAAGTTTAACGAATGCAATCTTTTTATTTTCCCGTGTTAAAGTATTTATTCCATTTACTTTTACATTGAAAGTTTTTTCAACTTCTTTTTTAATTGTTTCTTTGCTGTCTTTTAAGCTGACTTCAAATACAATTATATTCTCTGTTTCTATCAGCCGTATTGCCTTTTCTGTTGTTATTGGTTTTTTTATCATTTTCTTTCCTCCAGCTCTTTTATTGCGCCTTCTGTATAAACTGCGAGGCGCCCTGCAGGATACAAATCACTCACCATTAATTCATTTAATTTTTTGGAGTTAAATGAGGTCGTTCTAATATTTTCTTTGCTTGAAGAAATTATAAGTATTCCTGCTGATTTTTTATATTTTCTGTTTCTCATTTTTCCTTTTCCTGCCCTTAATTTCTTTCCTTTTAATGCAGTGGAAAATAATCCTCCGAGTGATTTTTCAAGCACTGCTGATAATTCTTTTGTATTCATAGAAGCGATTTTTGAATCAATTACAAGCGGAAAATTAAATGAACCTAAATCAGAAATTCTTGCATATCTTTCTGTTATATAATTTGGCGAAGCAGTTGAAGCAATTGCAGAATCAAATGCAATTTTAAATTCTTTTTTATTTATCTTTCTTATTTTAACAGTTCCTTCTGGTTTTGGAGGATGCGCCCTTCTTCCGCCTCTGGTATTTGGGACTTCTGCTCCAATCCAATAAAACTGTGAGCCCCTGCGCCACATTGCTTTTCTTGGAGTTCGTGAGGTTCCTCGCCCATACCCAGATTTCCATACATGCCTAAGATGCCTTATTGTTCCAGATGCAGAATGTCTTTTTCCTGCCTCTTTATTCGGGCCATAAGGGCTGAATGCCTGCTCTGATTCAAATGCTTTTTTCAGAATATCCATTCTGACTTTTGAAAGAAATATTTTTGGAAGTTCAATATCTTTTGATTTTTCCCCGCTTATAGAAATTAATTTTGTTTTCATCTTAATTCAATAAGCTCGTAGTTTTTTTTAGATTGTTTTCTCGTTGCTCTCAACGGCTGAGTAATAAGAAGCTGTCTTTTCTGAGGGCCAGGAACACTTCCATAAAGAACAATATAATCTGATTTTACAACCCCAAAATTTGTAAAACCCCCAGATGGATTTATATTTTTTGAATTAATATTTGAAATAGAAATTATTTTGCTATTATAAACCAATCTTGAAAAAAGCCCTTTCTGCCCTGCCATCGGGGCTCTGAATGTGACTCTCGCAGGATGCCAAGGGCCTAAGCTTCCAGGACGCCTTCTTCCTTTTTCTGATTTATGCTGTTTAAGACTTAATCCAAATCTATTAACAGCACCTTCAAGCCCGTGCCCTTTTGTAACTCCGTGTATGTCAATTAATTGCATATTTTGAAATGCCTCGCCTACAAGCATTTCTTTTCCAAGATTTTCCTTAACAAATGCAATTTTTGATTCAATATTTCCGCCTAAAGCAATTTCAGCAATATCTGGCACTTTTTTTATGCCTGTTTTTTTAACAATAGAATAAACAATCACCTTAACATCATCATAATCTTTAATATCCTCAATTTTTTTGTTATGTTTTAATGGAAGTTTTATTTTGCTTATAAGTTCCTTGTCAAGATTATGCGCGAGAACATCTGAAACAACTTCCCCATATCTATAAAATCTTGCAGAAAGTATTTTTATCGGAGGGCATTCAAGAATCGTAACTGGAACAGAAATTCGCTTGTTTTTTGTCATAGAATCATTTGTCAAATCCTTCACATAAGCGCTCAACATCCCAACCTTGTATCCAATAAATCCTAAAAGTTTCTTGTCAGAATTATTTTTCAGTATAGCCTGCCAGTTCGCACTAGGAAGAATTTTTTTTGCTCTTTTCCTAGGCCAAAATTGCAGGCTTCCTCTTCGAGGACGTGATATTTTTCCCATGGTTTTAGTATAAAGGTTTTAATCCCCATGTTCTCTATTTTAATTCAGAAAACGACGTTTATAAATTTATGCTTCAAATAAAATCTCTTTTTTGTCCTTGATGCCGTCTATATTCATGCTTCTTACAATCCTGCCTTTTCTTATTGCATTCTCCCTTATTTTTGCAGGCTCTGTTTCTCCTGAAGGAAGAATTATTTCAGTTATGATAAAGTCGTGCTTGACATTAACTCTCTTAAAATTAGATACATCAAACAAAATTGCCTCTGCAATTGAGCTGTCAGAAGTTTTAATCCTGCAGAAATCTGCTTTTGGCTCTGCATCTTCCTTAGAACTTGGCTTGGCAGATTTTGGAGATTTTGTTTTTATCTTTAAAGAGGTGCTTCCTGCTGAAAACGAGAGTGCCAAAAAACATTTTTTAAATTTTCTGCATAACTCGAGAATTTCATGCTTTGAAAATTGCTCATCTACACCATACTGCTTAACACCCATAAACTGCTTTTTTGATTTAAAGTTCAGCTCTCCAGTCAAATCCTGTGTTGAAACCACGACGCCAGTAACATTTACTTTAACGCCTTCAGGAATTTTTTCTGCAATCATTGCAACAAGCTCATTCGCATACTCGGAAGATGTTGAAATTGTAAACCCAGACGAAGAACGTGAAGCAGACACAAGCGCCCGATTTTTAAACTCGCCTCTGCTGAATTTCTGGAACTGATAATGAACATATTCGTCGGTTCTGCCTGAAAAAAGTTTTTTTATGAATGAATCCATTTTAGTTAGACTTTAAAAAAACTTATAAACGTTTTGGTTGGCGGGTTTTTTGAATTTTGCGGAAAAAAGATGATAAGAATTATTTGGCTAATATCTCAAATTTTTTGAACCTTTCCAAAAATTTATATACTGGCATAGAGTAATTAAAACATGATTGATGAATCAGTGATAAAACAGATAATTGCATTCGGCTTTATAGCCGTGCTTATTGTATTTACATATTTTATAATCAAGCCGATATTTATGTCTATAATTCTCGGACTTATTCTTGCTTATACTTTTAATCCTCTAAATAAAATCTTGATAAAATATATTAAAAACAAAACTCTTTCTGCTTCAATAATCTGCGCCCTGATAATTGGAATATTAATTCTTTCCATATGGTGGATGATACCAAAGCTTGTTGATCAAGTTTTTGGTGTGTATTCTTCTGTGCAGTCATTTGACATTGTTAAGGCAATTGATGAATTCGCCCCATTTTTAGCAACCTCTCCGCAGTCAAAAGCAAATTTGGTTGCCCTTTATAGTACAGTGATATCTTCTTTAACAAAATCCACACTTGATGGTATTGTCGGAATGGCAGTTAATTTTCCGTCGCTTATGCTTGAGATTTTAACAATTTTTATTATATTCTTTTACGGGCTGAGAGATGGAGAGGCAATAACTGCTCTTTTAAAAAATTCGCTTCCGTTCAAACCAAGCACAACATCCAAGTTTATAGAAAAATCAAAGAAAGTTACATACTCAATTATTTTTGGAAGAATTATGATAGGAATAATAATTGGCATTTTAATGGGAATAGGATTATACATTGCAAAAGTCCCTAATGCTGTATTATTGATGTTTATTTCTGCAATTGCGAGCATTATTCCAATAATAGGCCCATGGGTTGTATGGATTCCATTAGTTGTAGGAATGTTTATAACTGGAAAAATAGGCATAGCAATGTTTTTGTTAATATATTGCGGAATATTTGTAAATCTTACTGAACATCTTCTTTATCCATTGATTATTTCAAAGCAGTCGCAGATTCCAACTTCACTGACACTTATAGGGCTTATAGGCGGGATGCTCGGATTCGGACTTATTGGAATAATCATAGGGCCCCTTGTAATTGCATATCTGATGGTTCTTTTTGAATTATACCTTGAATATAATTCTTCAAAAGCAGGGCAGAAGGCGTAATATCTCTAACCCCCATTCCTTTCCTTTATTTAATGTTTTTTCATTGGGGCTTTATTATTTTAAAAAATCCAAAGAACCAATATGCAAACGGATTAAGTGTTTGCAGAATTAGATAAGTGAGCGTAGCGAACCACTAATTGCACTTATGGCGAGCCCGCAGGCGAGCCAATATCTATTTTTCTAACATCCCATAATTTTTTCTTATTTTAGATTTGTTTCTCGGTGTTTTTATTTTCTTTAACATTAGTTAAATTATTTGAATAACCCATATGCAAATGGCGCAGGATTTGAGAAAAATGAGAACATATAAAAAGCACAGGCAATTTATTTTAATTATAAGAGATTAAATCAACATTTAATATATAGGGGTGAAAATGAAACTAAAGGCAATTTACAGAAAGTGGTCTGCAGGCAGGCCTATTGTAATACTTAATGAGAAAGATGCAAAAAAAATAGGCGCAGAGGTGAATAATCGTGTTGTGATAAAACACAAATCAAAAATAATAATTGCGCTTGTGAATACTTCACGCAAAATTGCAAAAGAGGGTGATGCAGTGCTTACAACAGAAGTAAAAGAAGCACTGAATTTTGCTGACGGACAGATAATTGATGTTGAACTCGCAAAAAATCCAAGAATAACCCAGATAATCACAAAAAAATTAAGCGGGAAAGAACTATCAAAAAGCGAAATAACTAAAATAATAAGTGAGATTGTCAAAAATGCGCTCACTGAAACTGAAATTGCGTTTTTTATCTCTGCAGTTTATAAAGTTGGAATGTCGCTTAATGAAACAAAATGGCTGACAGAGGCAATGCTTGAAACAGGAAAACAGCTTGATATAAAGAGAAAAATTATTGCTGACAAGCACTGCATAGGTGGAATTGCAGGAAACAGGACAACGCCAATCGTAGTATCTATATGTGCTGCAGAAGGAATAACAATTCCAAAAAGTTCGTCGAGGGCAATTACTTCTGCTGCAGGAACTGCAGATGTAATGGAAAGTATATGCAGAGTAGAATTTGATGCAGAAGAAATTAAAAGAATAATACTCAAAACAAATGCCTGCCTTGTATGGGGCGGAGCACTTGGATTTGCACCTGCCGACGATAAAATAATAAAAGTTGAAAAAATGATAAACATTGACCCAGAGCCGAATTTAATAGCATCAATACTTGCAAAAAAACTCGCAGTAAGAAGCAATCATGTGCTCATAGATATTCCTTATGGAACAAGTGCAAAAGTCAATAAAAAAGGCGCAGAAAAACTAAAGAAGACATTTGAAAAGCTTGGAAAGATGTTTAAGATAAAATTAAAATGCGTTCTTACAGACGGAAACCAGCCAATAGGCAATGGAATAGGGCCTATTCTTGAAATGAGAGATGTTATCTCTGTGCTGAAAGGCGACGGACCGCATGATTTAAGGGAAAAATCGATATTTCTTGCAGGGAAAATTTTTGAATTATGCAATATAGCTGAAAAAAATAAGGGAGGAATTCTTGCAAAAGAAATTCTTGATTCTGGAAAAGCATTCAAAAAATTTGAGCAGATAGTAAAAGCCCAAGGAGCGAAAGGAAGTCTGATGGACAAATTATCTTATGCAAAATTCTATATTAACATAAATTCAAAAAAATCAGGAATTATAAAAAGCATTGACAATAAAAAAATAAATCTTTTGGCAAGAATTGCCGGAAGTCCTGATGACAAAAAAGCAGGAGTATATTTATGGAAGCATGCTGAAAATAAAATTCAAACCAGAGAAAAAATAATCACCATATACTCACAGTCAAAAAAACGGCTTGAGGACGCGGTTTCTTTTTATAAAGAGAATGAGATAATTGGAGTTGTGAGAAACCCAAACCAAAAAGTTTAAATAATACGTTGTAATATATTGTATACAATGGACAAGCCAATAACAACAAGACTTCCTGAAGAGTTTGTATTAAGAATAAAAGCCCTGGCAAAAAGAGAGAACCTTGATACTTCAGCAGTTATGAGAAGACTATTAGCAAAAGCCCTTGAAGAAGAAAAATTCAAATCAACATTAGAGGCGCTATCACTCAATAAAATATCAATAGGCAAAGCAGCACGAATACTAAATGTTTCAATATGGGAAATGTTGGTAATAGCAAAAGAAGATGACATAAATTGGACAGGATATGATAAAAAAGAATTGGAACATGATCTAAAAATCCTGCTAAAATGATAAGCAATTCAACTCCCCTTATTTGCTTGGCTAAATTAAACAAACTCGAACTTTTAATAAAATTGTTTAAACAGATAATTATTCCTGAAGCAGTAAAAGAGGAAGTGCTTATTGAAGGAAAACCCGGATATTCTATTCTTAATGAATACATAATCTGGGGATTGATAAAAATAGAAAATCCAAAAAATAATCTTGATTTTGGAATAGGCGCTGGAGAAAATGCTGCAATTAATTTGGCAAAAGAAAAGAAAGATAAATTGCTCATTGATGATAGTTTTGCAATAAAAATTGCACAATCATTAGATATTGATTATATCAGAACAACGGGAGTAATTCTCCTTTTGTTAAAAAAGAAGATTATAGATAAAAAAACAGCCAAGGAAATGATTTATGCCCTTGTTGAAGATGGTTACTATATTTCCCCAAAAATTCTTTCGGGATTAATAAAAAATATTGAATCATTTTGAAAAACGCGGTTTTTTAAACTCAAACATTCTGATTTATATAAAGGGAGATAAAATGTCAAGAAGTGCAGAAGTTAAAGAAGTGGAAGAATTTCCAAAAAGGATTAGAATATTCATTTTAATAATGATTCTTTTATTTATCGCAGGAATATTTGGATTTAAACTAATAACCGGAATTTCTTTTGGAGATTCTTTTCTAAGAACACTCCAGACACTCGCATTCATATTCAATGAAGAAAGCACTATTTATGAAAGGCTTCTTGAAATCTTCCTGGCAATTGTCGGAGTTTTTATTATCTGGTGGGTTTTATGGAGCATTGCGGATATGCTTCTTGATGGAAATCTTAGAAAATATTTAAAAACAAGATTCTACTCATTTTTAATAAAGAGGATGAAAAACCATATTATCATTGTCGGAGGAGGCAGAGTAGGAGAAGAAATAGCAAAAGTCATTTCTGTCAAAAAAATCCCTTTCTTAATAATAGAATCTGATCCTGCTGTTGCATCTTCTTTGAGAAAGAAAAAATATATGATAATTGAAGGCAGTGGATTAAATGAAGAAATGCTGAAAAAAGCGAGAATTGAAAAAGCCTTAAAACTGATAATTGCCTCTCCAAATACAGAAGATAATGTTATGATAACCCTGACTGCAAAAGAAATGAATCCGAAAATAGAAGTTCATTCAAGATGCGAAAAGCCGTCGTTGGTTTCAAAACTGAAAAAAGCAGGGGCAAAAATAGTTACTGTTCCTGAAATTATTGCAGGAGACAAAATCGCAGATGATTTGGGAATTTGATATACTATTGACTTAGCATATAAGAATAATCAACATAAATTTACTTATCAGCTCTGCTTGCTGGTTTATTTTGCAAATCTGACAACCACTTTTTATACTGATAATTTTATTTTTTAATTGATACCTTTAATAAACTAAATTTCAAATTAAAAGATGGGAAATAAGGCAAAATTTGGGATGTTTAAAGAAAATATTTGTGCTCGGCTTCGCCTCGCCTGTTTTTATTTTGCAAATCTGCGAACTCGTTGATGCTTTGGTTCTTTGAATTTTTAATTGATGATACTAAAACAAAACTCCCATAAAAAATGCTGAATAAGGGAAAAGAAGGATGTGTTAGAAAAATTCAGATTTCAAATAATGTATAGCATATTAACTTGATAATATTGGAATTTAATTATTTTTATAATTGAAATAAAACCTAACCATTATTAAGCCATTCTGCCGTTGTCGTTGGAATTAGCCAAGTTATCATCATTGGCATTCCAGCTGCCGTTCCTGTTAAGGCAAGCCCTGAACAACTTGTAGCCAATTTACCTTATGAATTTCTTCATATCAGGAATTTCGCCTGAACATATCAAGTTTCCTTGAACACCAGAGTTCCTCGCAAGGAACTCTTGAATTTCATGGCTTAAAATAAAGTCAAATATGCCTTAGTAAATTGGCGTGTGGCCTAACCTAAATGGTTAGGACTATTTAAAAGAAATATTAGCTTAAAAACTATCCGAATTTATCAGTAAATTCTTTTACTAATCCCGCAATCAAATCTTGAGTGTTACTTTTTGGAGCAACGCGTGGCGTGACGCCTTCGGCGTCATAACGAACCACCCTGCCATCGCCGTCGGAATCAGCCAAGCCAACATCATCGGCATACCAGCTGCCGTCCCCGTCAAGGCAAGCCCTGAACAAACCATTATTTCCAACATAGGAACCAAAAGGATATGCAGAGACTAAAGCAACATCATCTGAGGAAACATTCTCTGTTAATTTATAAGATAATCCAACACATTTATCCATAATTAACCTTAATTGTGCAAAATCTGGAACTCTTCCATTTTCAAGGTTTATTCCTCTTCTTGTAAAATCCTCTAATAATTCAGTTGCCTTAACGTAATTTACTTGTGGAACTCCAATAAGTGCAACACCAAAATCAACATAAACCTCTCCAAAAGGATTCTTTTTTCCTGCTTGTTCGTAAATCCCAAGTAACTGATTTCCTGTAATCAAAGGAATATCTGTAAATGTTGCTATTGCTACTCCAATATCTATGCTTGAACCAAGAAGATTTCCATCTTTATTTTTTCCCTGAAATCCACATAACTTTTCTTTAACATTTCTAATCCATTCTTCTCCTAAATTTTGATTATCTCTTAGAAATCTCTCAACCCCTTCAGTATATTGCGGGATAAATTCATCTGCTTTTATAATAGAAGCTATTCCTACTAATTCTTCAACTTGAACTCTCTTCTCAACTATTTCAGTATGCTTAACTTCCATGAAATTTATATAAATAAGAGGTATTTAAATCTTTCTAAATGCTGTATTTTAAAAGTAGTATCATATTTTTAAAATATATTTTAATATTTTTATAAGATTAAAAAACAACCCAACATATAAAAAGCAAAGGCAATTTAATTATAAAATAATTTGTAAAAGGGGTAAATAAACAGGTGGGGAAATGGAAAACATATTTTTGCAGATAAGCATTATACTCTTGATTGTATTAGGAGTTTCTTTTATAGTGCGGCTGCTTAAGCAGCCGCTTATCATCGGATATATAATTTCCGGGATTATTGTTGGACCATTAATGCTTAATCTTATTCCAAATACAGAAACACTTCAGACATTCTCTGAATTTGGGGTGGCCTTTCTGCTTTTTATCGTCGGCATTCACTTAAGCCCAAAAGTAATAAAAGAGGTTGGAAAAATCTCTCTGATAACTGGAATCGGACAGGTGGTATTCACCTCAGTAATAGGCTACTTTATCGGAATCTGGCTTGGCTTTTCTCCAGTAACTTCTGCTTATATTGCTGTTGCACTCACATTCTCATCAACAATTATTATTATGAAACTGCTTTCTGATAAGGATTCCCTTGACAGATTATTCGGCAAGATTTCAATAGGGTTTCTTCTTGTGCAGGATTTGATTGCAATTATAATTCTAATCGTTGTCTCTTCTTTTTCTAATGGAGTAAATGCCTCAGAAATTATTGTCTCTACATTTGTAAAGGGAGGAATCATAGTCGTTTTTCTCCTTCCAATAAGTTATTTAGTTCTTCCAAGATTAAGCTCGTTTTTTGCAAAATCCCAGGAGTTGCTTTATTTATTCGCGATTTCATGGGGGTTAGGACTATCTGCCTTATTTTTATATGCAGGATTCTCTATTGAAGTCGGAGCCCTGGTTGCAGGCATTATGCTTTCAATATCCCCTTACAGCTATGAAGTCAGCTCAAAACTAAGGCCATTAAGGGACTTTTTTATAATCTCATTCTTCATTTTATTGGGCGCGCAAATGATTGTCGGGAATTTAGCCGCTCTTTGGATTCCTGCTGTTGTTTTCTCGGTTTTCATACTTGTCGGAAATCCTTTAATTGTGATGATTTTAATGGGAATATTCGGGTACAGCAAAAACACGGGATTTATGGCAGGGCTTACTGTTGCGCAAATAAGTGAATTCTCTCTTATTCTGATTGCACTTGGAGTAAGAGTCGGACATCTTACAAATGAGATTCTTTCTCTTGTAACACTTGTTGGCTTGATTACAATTGCTGGCTCGACCTATATGATAATGTATTCTGAAAAAATTTATTCTCTATTGTCAAAATATCTGTCAGTTTTCGAGCGCAAAAAAACAAAGCGGGAAAAAGATGAAAACAAAGATTACGAATATATTTTACTCGGAGAAAACAGGATAGGATTTTCAATAATGAAGTCTTTTGTTAAACTGAGAAAAAATTACGTTGTGATTGATTTTAATCCAGAAAGAGTGAGAAGATTGAGCTCAAACAGAATAAACTGCATTTACGGAGATGTATCAAATGCAGATTTTATTGATAATCTTCGCGTGAAGAATTCAAAGTTGATTGTCTCAACAATTCCAGAAGCTGAGATAAATCTGATGCTAATTGAGAAAATACGCGCAAAAAACAGAAATGCTGTGATAATAACCACTGCAAGGCAGATTTCTGATGTCTATTCTTTATATAAAACAGGAGCAGATTATGTAATACTGCCGCATTTTCTAGGAGGAGAGTATACTGCAAAATTAATAGAAAAAGCAGATGGAAATAAAAAATATTATTCAATTGAAAAACAAAAGCAATTAAAAGATTTAAAAGAAAGATTAAAAGAGGGGCAGGAGCATCCGCATATAGAAAAATAACACTGCGAAGAATAATCGTCGGAGAAATATAAATTTTGAAAAGAATAAAACATAAAAATTAACTTATAACCAATAGTAAATAAAACGAAATATTTAAATACTCTATGGTTTTGTATTATTTAACATTGTTAAAAACAATGATAAAAAGAGGATGGTTAAAATAAAACAAAATTATGTTTTTGTCAGCGCTGTTTTTGCAGCATTATTTATTATATTTGTTGCAAGTTTTGCAGCTGCAGCAGTTACTATTGTCAGTCCGATAACAGGATTTAATGCTACTTCAAGGCAATTGCTTTTTATTAATATCACATTTGTAAATCTAACTGATGTTGTATTTAATAATGATGGTGCTGATCATTTGAATATTACTATCTATGTAAATTCAAGCGGGACAGGAGGAAATTTTGTTCAGGTAGCAAATTTATCTTATAATGGTACGAGTTTCGTTCAAGGACTTAATAATACCGGGAATCTCACTATTGTTAATTCTACAACAAACTTTGCTGCTTGGGGATATATTAATATAAGCAATACTGCACTTTTTCAAGATAACTGGACAATGATTAATGTTAGTATTACTAATTGGTCAGCAACAGTTGAATCTGCAAATAATAAAACATTCAAAATTGACAGCACAGTACCCTTAATTAACTCTGCGAATATTACTTCTCCTGTTACCTTATATAATTATTCAAATGCAAATACAGGATACTTATTACTAAATGTTTCAATTCATGATGCTCGCGGACTTTCAAAAATAGAAACAGTATTTTTTAATATAACTAATTCAACAGGAGCACAGCATAACTCGACTATACTTTATGCTTCAAATCCTGCAGGAGAATACTGGAATATATCTATAAATACCTCTGCATGGGCTGATGGGAGGTATAACATAACTGTATGGGCGAATGATACAGGAGGCAATCTTAATAATACTGGGGCAGTATTAAATTTTATACTTGATAATACAGGACCAACAGGAAGTGTAAGTTGCACCCCGAATCCAGTTAACCAAGATGATACAGCTACATGCACATGCAGTGCAAGTGATAGTGTTGCAGGACTAAACTCAACATCTATAACTGCAAGTCCTTCAACTTCAAATACAGGAACTTACAACTCAGTATGCACGGCTTATGACATTGCAGGAAATATAGTAACTATTACAGGAACTTATACTGTAGAAGGAGTTGGAAGTAGTACAGGGGGAAGTAGTGGAGGTAGTGGTGGAAGCACAACTACAACTCCTACAATTGCAGCAGGAAGCACAGTTTCAGTAACTGAAACTCAAGTTTCGAGTGGATATAGTGCAAATTTCAATGAAAATTCTAAGATAAGTGTTTCAATAAAGCCATCGGGAGCAACAGTATCTGAAGCGCATACAGTTGCTGTAACAGCAATAACAACAAATAAAGTCACAATTACAATATCTTCAGACCCAATAACTCTTGACTTGAGTACTGGAGAAACAAAAAAAGTTGATATAAATAATGATGGAACATATGACTTATCAGTAAAACTTAATAGCATTGCAAATGGAAAGGCAGATGTTACAGTTAAAAAGATTTCAGAAAGTATTGGTGCTGGAGAGACTGGAGCAGTAAGCAATGGAACAACTGAAGATGAAGGAACACCAGAAACAGGTGCTGAAGGAACAAGTAGCACAACCCTATGGACAATAGTTGGGATAATTGCAGTTATAATCCTTATTGGTTTAATTGCTTATTTGATGAAAGCAAAGAAAGGCAGAAGATAATTTCTTTTTTAATAAGTTTATAATAAATCCTTGAAGGTATTAATTATTGCATGAACCGCCAAATTTCTTTTTTAAAATCCTAAAAATCTATTTTAATCAGCAGTATTTTTTAATGTTAAATAATGCAAGGATATTAACCTTTTCAAAGAATAAAAAATAACGCCGTCGCCCGGAATCGAACCGGGAAAGCCCGGAGGCAACCTGCTCTCAAGGCAGGCGGAGTACCATTGTCCCACGACGGCAAATGTTCTATGATATTAACTAATAAATAAGAAGTATCACTTTTAAATGTTTTTACCCCTATTTTACAAACTCCACATTTTCTAAACCTTCAAATTCTTTATCTCCTGTTAAAAATTTTATATTCAATCTTAAAGAAACAGCATAGCCAATACAATCTGTCATTGACCTTTTAGGATTTTGTTTTTTAATTTCTGAAGCATTGATTATGTCTTCATTACTAAAATCAACAGCACTTTCTGAAAAATTTTCTAATAATTCTCCAGCTTTTTCTTTTCCTTTTTCTTTTAGAATTCCATAATGAATTTCAAAAAGATTTAATTTTGTCAAAATCATTAAACTTCTCCTATATAACTCATAACCTGGATTTCCTTCAAGCATCTCAAAAACAGCATAGCTATCAAAAAAATAAGTTTCATCAACCATTTTAATTATATATCACACTCTTTCTTTAATTTCCTGACTATTTCCTTGACAGGTCTTTTGAATTTAACACTCCCGAACAATTCTTCAAAAGGAGATTTTTTAACAAGTTTTAAAGTCACTTCTCTGTTTTCTTTTAGGTTTTCTTCTTTAATAACATTAAGAGGAATAACTATTCCCAAAGAATTTCCCCATTTTCTTGTTACTGATTTAAATATTTGTTCCATTTTGAAATACTTGAACTGCTTAATGTCTGATTGTATTTTAAAATCCAGAAACCTGATTCGTAATGTCAAGAACCACTAGTCAAAGAGGGGTAGCATGTAAATCCTCCCTTGGTTCTTGAGCACACTCAGAATTCCGCGAGTGGTTCAAACCACTTGTCACAGACGAGTGGAATTCTGATGTTTAAAGGTTTCTTGATATAATTATACAGATAATTATCCTATTTAAACTTTTCTATGATTAAAATATTAGAAAGAATAACAGATTTAATAGTGTTATAACTATAAATTGGTTTGTCCTCTAAAACAAACTAAAAAATTATCCGAAAAGCGAGGACAAACCTTCTGCTGCTTCTGAAGCTTTTTCTTCTTTCTTGTCTTCTTTTGCTTCTGGTGCTTTTGCAGGCACAGCAGATGCTGGCGTTGCAGTAAATGCAACTGCACTCTCAAGTTCTTTATCAATGTCTACGTCTTTAAGAGTTGCCACAAGCAGTTTGATTTTTCCTTCATCAACCTGTGCGCCTGTTGCAGATATAACCTTTTTAAGGTTATGCTCATCTACTTTCTGGCCAAGCTTATGCAACAGAAGCGCTGCATATATGTATTCCATTATTTAATCCTCCTTGAATGTGAATTATTGTCCATTTTTTTCTCCTAAATCTGCCGAATTTGTCTCTTCTAATTTTATAAATGAATTTAATGCTCTTTCATGGCTTGCTGCTTTTGCAAAAAGCATTGAAAGAGTTTCTTTTGAAAGATAATTTAAAGAAACTGCAAATGTCCTTGATTTAGCAAACATACTCTTTATCAGCTCAATAGTTGCCAATTTATCCATTGTAAGCTCTGTAAATATACTTTTTGAATTTGAATCATAAGCAACAAGAGGAATAAAGCCAACATAAAAAGGCATAATGTTGAGCTTTCCCATAACACTTGCAGCGCCCTCGCTGATAATCTGCCCCTTTTTCACAATAACTTTTGGGTTTCTTATCTCTATTTTCCCATCTTTTACTTGTACTTGAAGCCCGAGTGCACCAAGTTCACTTACAGCTGGGCCTGCTGGAAGGTCTGTCGGGCCTGCTTCAACTTCGATGTCTATATTTGATTCCTGCCCTGCTTTTGCCTTTACAGAGCTTTTTGAATCACTCAAAGTAGCAGAGAGCTCGAACGCATCAATATTTGAAGAGATAAATGCAATATCTTCTTTAATAAAATCTTTTAATAATAAAATGTTCTCTTTTTTTGATTCTTCAATTGCTTTTGAAAGCATTCTTTTTTTGACAACTTTTATCTCTGACCTGTCTGAAAGCGATTTTTTTATTTTCTGGAAATTTTTCGCAGGAAGCCCTTTTATTGATGCAAACATTATTGTGCTGTTTGAATCGATTAATTTTGCAAGTTCTTTTACTGCCTTGATTTTTGATTCAGGAACTTTTCTTTTTTCGGTTTTTTGCTCTTTCGCTACTTTTGATTTTTTTAAAGATGCCATTTTAAATTTTAAATTTCAAGTTTTATCGGACGGCTCATTGTAAGTTTAATCATAATTGAACGGACATTTTCCTTTTTATTCGGAAGCTCGTTGATTATTGAGGCAACTGCAGAATGAATATTTTCCGAGATTTCCATGTCAGACATTGCAATCTGGCCTATGGGTATTTTTATCGATGGTTCTTTTGGCTGTATTCGCGCAATATATTTAATTTTATCCACTAATTTTTTAATTTCTTCTTCTGAATCTGAAAGCACAATTCCTAATTTAGGCGACGGCATTTTTCCAGCAGGGCCTAAAACTCTTCCAAATGAAGTGGCTACTGCAGGCATATTCTGCGCAGATGAAATAAAAAAATCATATTTTTTTATTAGTGGTTTCATCTGTTTTTTATCTTTGTATTTAGAAAAAGAAATTTTTGGAATAGTATCTATAATGGAACTTTTTGATTCTATGAAACCGCATACTTTTCTTTCTTTCACTTTATTCGGCAGAGTTATGATAAAATTAAGCGGAGTTTTTTTAACATCAAACTTTTTAAGATTTACAATTAAATCAATTGTCTGGTTGAACTTTCTTTCTTCTGATTTTTTCAGTTCGCTTACTGCTTTTTCAACAGGAAATTGCTCCATTTTCTATTTATCTCCCTTGACAAGAGGTTTTTCTCTTATCTATTATCTTCTACCTATGCGCCTGTGCGCAGAATATGCACTTCAAGCGATGTAGTACGATATTATTGTGTATGAAATGGGGTTTTTAAAGCTGTTGATTTTCGATTTTGTCAAGCAAACTTCAGATGAAAACCATTTTTAAACATGGTAAAGATTATAAAGAAGAAAATGATATCAATTTAGGGGTAAATATGGCAAATAAATGTATAAAAATAAATGTAAAACCTTATATTAGGCGAAATGGATTGTTTACAACAAAGGTTAAGGGTTTTACTAAAAAGATATGTAACTCTAAAAAGGGCCCCTCTTCTCAGAGGATAGTTGCCAAGAAGAAGTATGGATTTTGGTATAATCTCTAATATTCTTATCGCATTCTTTGGATTTTTACTAACCGGTGTATCTATATTCCTATCTCATAAAGCTATAAAATCAAATCAATTAATTGAGCAAAATAATCTATTCTGTGAGTTATACAAAGAAGAGAGATACATTTCTGATAGAATAAGGGAATATAACAAATCTTTTAACAAAGCTAAGAAAGGAGAAGAAAAGATTGAAGTTATTATTCAATCAGATAAAATACTATTTGACTTTTATGAGTATGTTGCTTTACTAATTCAACAGAAGGCTATTGATACTATAATGTTTGTTGAGTATTTTAATCTTAGAATTAAGGATGCATATGACCTTTTTATGGAATCACTCTTATTTGAAAACTCTGGAGATAGATTCTTTAATTATCGTAATCTTTCTTTATTGTTTAATAATTTTGGTTTGAGTATTAAAGAGAAGACAACTGAATAAGTCCTAACCCCTATTCTATACCAAACATAGATTTTTTGTAACACATTATTATAATGAATTTAATTGATTTGAGAAGTTTTAATTCTATATGTAACCCTCTCTATATTATTTTGATACAAACAATCCATTTCCACACCGACACCACAAGCCCAACCAGCCCATTCTTGGAGATTATAATCTTCCCAAGATTTAGAATTGTAAATATACTTATAATCTGACCAATAGTCTCCTATTGATAGATTTCCAGAACATAGATTACTTTCTCCTAAAAAATCTTCTTTACTACCATTAACTACCTTATATTCTCCAATTAAGAAACATTCTTCCCCATCTCCTCCATAATTTCTGAATTTACATTTAATTGCGTTTGTAGGGGAATTAGCAGTATCTGGATTTTGTGAAAAAGAGCATGCAATTTCTATATTTGGACTTTCTTTTACATTATTCTTGGTACTTAAATTGTTTAAGGAGAATATTAGAACAAGAATAACCACAATACCAATAACTATTCCTAAAATTAAATTTCTTGTGTTTTTCATAGGTTATTTAAGAAGAGATTACTTAAAAATCTACCGATTGTACTTATTTATTTCTCTTTCTAAACATCCAGATTTTACACCACCACATAGACAAAACATATAAAATAGCGAATGTGATAATTGTCCAGAATACTTCTGAATACCAAGTCCCAGTGGTCGTTTTTATTGAAATAGATATTGCCACAATACATCCTCCAATTATCCCTGCCAAGACAGAATATCTAAATTTCTTAAAATTCTCTTCATCATACTCATTTTTCATAAATTATCCCGGGATTTCGCCTTTATAAAAATTATTGCCCTGCCTTCTCAAGCTCTGCCAAATAATCCTTTATTCTCTCAACGCTCGGCGCAATAAGGAACTTTTCAATTTTATCCTTGAATATTGAATGAAGTGATTCAAATTCTGACAAGGAATATAGATTATTCTGCTTTTCCACTATCATCATATCACGCAGGCGCTTTAGCTGACGCCTTATATTGGATTCTGCAAGCCCTTTTAATTCCAGATTATTCTGCTTTCTCAAAGTTTCCACTTTCTCAATTATCTGCGAAGAGTCAAGTTTCACCTTGTTTTTGGACTCTTCATTAAGTACCATAAGGATATCAATTATAACATCTCTTCCGTCGCCTGGCTGCAAAAGCCCAAGTGAAAGGCATATTTTCCTTATAAGCTGCCTTTTATCTAAGTTATACGGGCGTTCATACTTCCTGAGAATAATTTCACTTATTGGAGATTCCTTAACCATTTCTCACCATTTTCTCGCCATATTTTTTATTTTATTTAATTTTTATTATATATTAATTGAGATATAAAAACTTATAAATGTAATGGTTATAACTTATTTATGGAATTTATAGGACTTTTAAGCTCAGGAAAAGGAACATGGGCGCAGATATCAGGACTTGTAAAGCAAGGAGAGTGGGACAAAATAATTCTTCTTGGAGATGAATTTGCAAGCGGATTTTCAACAGAAAAACCCTCAGAGTTTATTAAAATAGATACTAATAAAAAACTTGTTGAACTGAAAAAAGAAATTCTTGAGAAACTTAAGGGGAAAATTAACGGAACAGAAGTTGCACTTTCAATTGCCTCTGGAACAGGAAAAGAGCACATGGCGCTTATTTCTGCGCTGTTATCACTGCCTGCAGGAATAAGATTTGTCGCGCTTACAAAAGACGGAATTGTTTATTTGTAAAAGATTACTTGAATTAATATTGGCTCGCTCGGCTTCGCCTCGCTCGCCTGATGAATTTGCTTCGCTTCGCTCAGTTTTATTTTTTTCAAATCTGCTAATTGGGTTATACATTGGAATTTATATAATTTAATTAAACATTGAATAAATTTAATAAAGATAAAATAAAAACACCCATTAACAAACTTAAAATAAGGAAAAAGAATGGGATGTTAGAAAAATAAAATAATCTTTTGGAGTTCAGACCACAAGAAAAAACCATCTTGCGAGAAGAACTAAAAATGCTCCCAAGATTATATAATTTGAACATTTAAAAATGAACTTCGCGATGTTCTCTGATTTTGTAATTCCAAGAATTGTCAAATAGAAGAATCTTCCTCCGTCAAGAATTGCAACAGGAAGCATATTAAACAAGGCAATGAAAAGATTGATTAAAGCCATCCACCAGAAAAAATCCCTGAATAAAACTGCAGTATCTGAATTGTTTATCGGCTCGTACAGAGTATTTTTGTCTTTGTAAAATCCGAAAAGGTCATTTGAGCTGTCATAAAATGAAATTCCTATGAACGGCGCGCCTGTAACTGGATTTTTTTTAAATGCAATATTAAAATCTTCAGAAATCCCATTTTTTTTGACTGTAATAGAAACTCTGTCTCCGACAGAATATTTTGCCAGCTCTTCTGAAAGAGAATCATAATTTTTAACCGGAATATTGTTTATGCTTGTAATTGCTGCAGGACTTATTGGATTAACTTCTGGAAATCCGGCTTTTATCGACGGAGAATCAATAAACGCCTCTGCAAGCCCGGACGAAACAAAAGAGTTCTTTAAATTTTCGGCAGGCAGGAAAAATAAATTATTTTGTATTGAAACTGATGTTAAATTTAATCTTCCTATTTTAGAATCTGTAATCGTTTTATCATCTATCAATGAAATCAATTCCTGTGAAGACATGCCGGAAACATTGTATCCATTAATAGAATCAATCTGTGATACATTGATTGCCACAACAGGATACATATTAAAAACTGCGCCTGATGGAACAAAAAAAGAAGTAAATACAAATATCAGCAGTAGATAAGAAATTAATGCGAGAAGAAGATTTGCAAAAACTCCTGCTGACAAAACAGACATCTGGGCTCTTTTGCTTTTTGTATTCATCTGCTTTTCATCCTGCTCAACAAAAGCTCCGGGAAATATAAGGAAGAATGCAAAGCCAGTTGATTTTATTTTTATTTTATGAAGAACCATATAGATTCCATGCGAAAATTCATGGACAAACATTGTAAGCCCGACGATAATTATAAAATAACTAAAATAAAAAGGCGGAAATAAGCTCTCTATATTAAACACTTTTGTAAAATATGGAAAAATAGGGGTTATTGGCGGAACTTTTATAACATTCACTATCTGGGGAAATTTAAAATAAGCATAAACTATTGTTCCTATTAGATAGACAATAGAAATCATAAGGATATATCCTGCGAAGATGGCAATATAGCTTATAACATTAAGGGGTTTTGCAAATTTTCCTCCAATATAATTCATAAGTTTTATCCCCCATTTTGTCCTGTAAAGAAACATAATTCCTTCTCTATCCACTCTTTTTCTTTTAACTATCAAGAAAACAGCCAATGCTATTGAGAATAGAATTAATAATGCTATATCATAAAACATAAAATCTTGTCCGAATAACATTTTCACCTTAATTTATCTTTCTGATTTATCCTTTTTTCGCTGCCCGAAATGCTTTTTTCTTGCATCTCCTGCATTGAACCTTACCCTCTAATATTTTTCTTGCTTGAACTCTTACCTTTGCTCCGCATCTTTTGCATAAAAAAGTGTTCTTGAACATTCTCGCCTGTGCTGCTGGAATTTTTGCCATTTTACATTTTCCTCTTTATTATTTTTTTTCCCTCTATATCCCAATATTCTGCCTGGTCTCCTTCACTCAATGGTTCATCAAGCTCTTCTGGAAGAGGCATATCAAATGATTCAAAACTCTCCATATCCATCACACTTGCCTTTTTGCCTGAAATCGAAAGAATTTGCGCTTTCTTTTTTATTATCATAGGAACTTCAAATCTCTCGTGTCCTGGCTTTACAAGAACTCTTTTTTTTCCGTCAGTTATTCCAATTGCTTCCATTCTTACTTTAGCATGTCCGTGCTTGCCCGTCTTACTAACATCATAACTTCTTACAGTGCACGCCTCTCCTTCAATCATAACAACTGTGCCGTTCCTGATTTCTGTGGCATCAATTAATTTATAAGCCATTATATGAATTAAGAAAATAGATTTATAAAGGTTGTCTTTGTTTTGTCTGTTTGATTTTTTCTCTAACTCTGCCATTCTTTTGATAATCTTCTTGGTTGTTTAATTGAGATTATTGTTTTTCATTGAAGTTTAGCTATTTAATTTGGCATTATGCAAATAAATAGAGATTATAGATTATAAGATTAAATGTATTAATAAGAAAGTTTAAATAACTAGTTTATGCTTTTATAAAAATGATAAGCAAAAACGATTTTATTGAATTGGAATTTACAGGAAGCGTCAAAGGCGGAGAAATTTTTGACACAAACATAAAAGAAGATGCAAAAAAATCAGGGCTTGAAATTGATGCAAAGCCGTTCATAATCTGCGTCGGGCAGGAAATGGTTATTCCTGGATTAGACAAAGCACTTGAAGAAAAGGAAATTGGAAAAGATTATAATGCAGAAGTTGAGCCAAAAGATGCGTTTAAAGAAAGAAGAAAAGAGCTGGTAAGATTAATTCCTATGAATGCATTTACTGAAAAAGAAATTCATCCTCGTGCAGGAATGATGCTAGCGCTTGATAATACCCTTGTAAAGGTTATAAGTGTTTCAGGAGGAAGAGTATTGTGTGATTTTAATAATCCTCTTGCAGGAAAAGTCGTAACTTATAAATTTAAAATAAAAAGAAAAGTTGATGACTTAAAAGAAAAATCAGAGGCAGTTGCAAAATACTTTCTTGGAAAAGAGGTTAAGCTGGAAATTGAAGAAAACAAAATAAATATTGAGTGTGAGGAATTTTTCAAACCCCTTATTGATATGATAAATTCAAAATTCAGAGATATTCTGAAAGCAGAGTTTGTGATAAAAAAAGGCGAAGAGAAAAAGGATGAAAAAGAAGAGAAAGAAGACGAAAAAGAGATGATAAACAATGTTTGAATAAAATCATCTAAGTAAATTAAAAGTAAAGCACCTATAATCTTTGCATTAAGAATTTAAATAAAATAGAAAGAAAAATAATTATTCGATTGGCTGGAGAAGTTTAAGATATTCTTCAAGTCTGCTGTTTAAATGATTATTGCCCTTTTCTGAAAAATTAGGATTTATCCAAAAACCATCAATAGTGTCTCTTTCTCTTTGTATTTTGTAAAATTCTGCTACTGGCACTCTGCTATCAAAGTTTGTCCAATCTCCTGTAAAGGGATTATAAGAAGGGATATAAAATTGTTTCTCTGATTTTTTGCCTCCAACAAAAACTTCACTATCATTATTAATATTATAACCATTGCGTATTAAGGCAGTTGTTAATTCATTTTTGCGGCTGTTGTGCCCTGCTATGCCTAATGAATATGTTCTTGAACCAGACACTTGTGTTATGTGTTTTGCCATGAAAACCAACAGAATTGGTGCTTTATAAAGTTATTTGATTTTGCTCGTTGCGGCTCGCCTGTTTATTCTGCAAATCTGCTAACCATTGGTACATTGGCTCTTTGTTATTTATTTATATCAAGATAAAATAGAAAAAGCACCAATAATCAAACATAAGATAAGGGAAAGTTATGGGAGGTTAGCAAAATAATTAAAATAAGTATTTATGCTCGCTCACCTTCTGTTCGCTCGCCTTACTTAAGATGGTGCGCTTCGCGCCTGTTCTATTTTGCAAATTCTTAATCCGCTTGATACATCTATTTTTATATGCTTTATTTATATGTTTTAATTTATATTTAATGTAAAATAAGGAAAAAGAGAATTGAAATGGCGTAAAATAAGGAAAAAGAATGAGATGTCAGCAGAATATTCAGATTATCTCGCTCACACTTGTTTAATTTCTTCTTCAATTAACCACTCTGTCCAACGCAATAAAACTTATAAATCGCCTGAAATTAAGTTTAACATGGCTGAAATTTTTAAAAGAGAGGGTGCAACAATGGACGATGAGCTTCTTGCAATTGATAGAGAGCTTGAAGAGCTTATACAGAAGCAAAATGCAAAAATAAAAGTTGTAGGTGTTGGAGGAGCTGGCAATAACACGCTTAGCAGAATGCACGAAATAGGAATAAAAGGTGGAGAGACAATTGCAATAAATACTGATGCACAAGACTTACTTTATGCCAATGCTGATAAAAAGATACTTATTGGAAGAGAATTGACAAGAGGGCTTGGAGCAGGGAGCAATCCGAGAATAGGAGAAGAAGCTGCAAAAGAAACAGAGGCAGAGATAAAGAAAAAACTTGAAGGAGCAGATATGGTTTTTATTACTTGTGGATTAGGCGGAGGAACAGGAACAGGCGCTGCGCCTGTTGTTGCAGAGATTGCAAAAAAGCAAGGTGCTCTTGTGATTGGAGTTGTAACAGTTCCTTTTACAATAGAAGGCGCAAAAAGAATTGAAAATGCAATGGCAGGACTTGAAAAAATGGAAAGTATTGTTGATACTTTAATTGTAATTCCAAATGATAAACTTCTTGAAATAGTTCCTGATTTGCCTTTGCAAACAGCTTTCAAAGTTGCAGACGAAATACTAACAAATGCTGTAAAAGGAACTGCAGAGCTTGTTACAAAAGCAGGACTTGTTAATCTTGATTTTGCAGATGTAAAAACAATAATGGTTAATGGAGGAGTTTCTTTAATTGGAGTTGGAGAGTCAAATTCTGAAAAAAGAGCGGTTGAAGCAGTTGAAAGAGCGCTTAATAATCCGCTTTTAGATGTTGAAATTAATAATGCGCAGGGTGCTCTGATAAATATAATCGGGGGGCCTGACTTGAGTTTGGAGGAATCAAAACTGGTAATTGAAGAAATAGGAAAACATCTTGGAGAAAATGCGAGAATGATATGGGGCGCTCAAATCTCGCCTGATATGGAAAAAACAATAAGAGTAATGGTAATAATCACAGGAGTAAAAAGCCCGCAGATAACCGGATATGTGGAAAATATGTCAAAAGAAGAAAGGATGAAAGGCGAGCTGTCAAGCGAGCTCGGGATAAGGTTCGTGAGGGGGAATTAATTATTTTGTAAAAATTTCGCAGAGTTTGTTTTGGACTTGATTTATTTTTTCTTGGTTAAGTTTTCCAGCTTCGTAGTTAATCTTAGATTTATGAATAGTAAATAAAATAGATGGTCTGATAAAGCTATCCCTAGAAATTCCGCCGGATTGAAAATCTTTAATTTTCAAATCTAATAAATCAGGATCTGATCTTGGTTTTCCAGTTATTTGTGCCAGAATAACATTATCACCTTTTAAGTTCGCAACAACCAAACTTGGTCTTTTCTTAAAAATATTTGAATCAGAAAAAGGAAATTGAAAAATGACAACCTCTCCTTTTTCAAATTTTACAAATCTTTCCATGCTTCATCTTCCTCTTTTGTATTCCATGCTTCAGCTAAAACTTCCTCACTTGCAAGCATGGACATCATTGCATCACTCATTTTTTTCATTGGTCTTAATTCAACCCTATTAGTATAAACAACGATGCTTACCTTTGCTCCTTCCTTAAACCCAGCGAGAGTTCTTGCTACATTTGGAATACAAATCTGCCCTTTGCTTGTTATTGTTGCTGTCCTTATATCTTTTATTTCTTCCATTTGTAAATCTTCTTAATAATAAGAAAAGTAAGAAGTAATATATAAATGTTTTTGTTTTATAAAGGAGATATTAGTAATCCTGATAAAATTCTGTCTATTTAAAGAATAAAATAACTATATACTACCAATACATTTTTAAAATGTATTGTATAGAATAGAAACATTTATAAATACATATATCGCCTGTATTTTAATATGTTTGGGAAAACAAATAAGACAGACAAGAGAATAACCAAAGAAGAAAGGTTTAAGAAAGTAGCAAGTCGCAGAGTTCAAGAAATTTTAAATAAAATGCGACTTCTTAAAAATTGTGCAAATAAAGGTAATTATTCTTATAATGAAGAACAAATAAATAAAATTATCTCCACTATTGATAATGAATGGAAAAAAGTAAAATCTGAATTTAACAATTCAAAACCAAAAAAGGAGTTTAGCTTATGAATATCGATCAACTTTTTTTAAGAGCAATTTATAAGTTTTTAGAGGATAATAGTCAGAAGATAATACAATGGGAAGATGTAGTTAAATCTTGTTTTGAGATGTTTCCAGAAACATTTAGTTTTGAAAAATATAAAGAATGGCCAGATACTTGGAAAATTCACAATTGTATGTGGAGATGTAGAAACCAAAGACAATGGATAAATGGAGATGCTAAAGTTGGAATTTCTTTAACCCAAATCGGCAAAACCATGGGTTCTGCAAAGATAGAAGATAAAAGGTATAATGATATCCAGGAAAGGAAAATCGGTCCTGGAATGGACCCAAAAATGATTAAGTTTGTTAGAGAAAGTTTATTATATAAAAAATATCAAAAAGAAAAAGGATTGTTTAGCCCTTCTGAATCTGAAATTAGGAGTTTATTAAAAACTACTATGGAAACAGATTTTAAGACAAAATGATTTAATAGATTTTACTGAAATGATAGATAAAAAGATAAAGGAGTTAGAAGAAGATGAGCAAAGCTGAAGAAATGCCCATGGATAAGAGTAGGGCTATTGCAATTCTTGCTCGTTCAACTGTTAAAAGTTGGATTGAGCCGGTTGTAGAATTAGTTACTAATTGCGATGATGCTTACAAGATATTAGAAAATTCTAAAAAAGTTTGTTCTGGTAATATCAAAGTTTCTGTTTCTAGAAAAAAGGCGGAGAATGGACATCTTTAGAAGTTTATGATGAAGCGGGAGGGATGGATAGACAAAAAATAGAGCTCGCAACAACTTTTTTTGCAGATGCAAGTGAATATAAAAAGAATAAAAATGTTAGGGGATATTTTGGAAGGGGGTTAAAAGAGACTATTATTGCCTTGGGAATTGGCGAGATAATTACAATTAAGGATAATAAACTGAATAGAATAAAAATATGGTTTGACAAAGATAAAAAAAAGGTTTTTAGAGATTTTATTGTTGAAGATGAGAAAGTTAATGAAACAATAAGAGAAGAATATGGGATTAAGAAAGATGGGACATTCGTTAAGGTATCTATTACAAACGAAGAAATAAAAATTCCAGAATTAGAAACTTTAAGAACTCAATTAAAAAATCATATCTGTTTAAGGGACATTTTATCTTCTAAAAAAAGAAAAGTTCTTCTTCAATTTTGTGATATGAAAAGGTCAAGTAAACATCAAGAAGAAATATCTTTTGAATCATTAAAGGGGGAAGAAGTTTTAAACAAACCCCTGAAAGTTCCAGGTTTTAATAATTCTGCCATTTTAAGAGTTTATGAAACTAAAGAAACTTTACCACAATATAAAAAATATTCTCCTTTTAATCTTACTGGAATTTTAATAAAAACGCCAGGTGCCATTTTAGATAACCAGCTTTTTAAATTTGAGAATGACCCCGCTTCTTATTATTTTTATGGAGAATTAATTTCGGAAGAAATTGATAAAATCTTGCGTTCGGGAGAAACTTCTATTTTAAATCCTAGTCGTTCAGGAATTGAATGGGGGCATAGATATGCTCAAATTCTAATGAAGTCTATAGAAAGAGAATTAGAACCTCTTATTGAGGAAAAAAAGAAGGAGTTAGCAAAAAACAAGCATATAGAAGTAAATGAGAATAGTAAAAAACTTCTCAAGGAGTTATCTAAATTATTTAATCAGATTTATGAAGAAGAATTAGAAGAGGGAGATATAGATATAAATGTCGAAGATATTTTTGAAGAAGATGCTTTTATTAGACCAAAATCTCCAAATCTTCCACCAAGAAAACCAAGAACTTTATGTTTATATGCAAATGAGAATATTATTAAATCTGAAGGAGAACAAGCAATTATAACCTCTCAGAAAAATAAGATTTATATCATTGATCCAAAAATTTATTTAGAAAAACACCCCAAATATTCTAGTATGTTTTGGGCTAAATTCAAAGTAGAGGGATTAAATTTAGGTGATGAAGATATAATTGAAGCAAGAATTGGCAAAAGTTTAGTTTTTTGTGATGTTCGTGTTAAAGAAATGGGACATATAGGAAAGAACCCCCAGCCACAAAAAAAAGGTGGCATCACTGGATTTAATCCAAATTCAGACCCAAACCCTATGCAAAGAGCATATCATAATCAGAAAACTGGAAAGATTGAGATATTTATTCAATTTCCGGGTGTAGCAAGATATTTAGGTGAATCTTTGGAGAATGTGGAGACTGAAACTGGAAAGATGCTTTTATGTGAGATTGTCTGTGAAGCATTCTTTAAAAGAATCGCAGAAGAAAGAATAAAGAAGGGAAAAGAAACTCCTTTCGGAGATAGTATTATAGTCCATATGGCCCTTTATAGAAATACTGTAGATAACTTACAAAAAAAGTATATGAATAAAGTTTATTCTCTTGTTATGAATTGGGATTTTAATGAAGAAGAAAATCAAAATAAAATAAATTCAGGAGGTTAAAAAATGAAAAAAAAGACATTTATTTACAATTCTTATTTTTGGGCAATAATTTGGGCCATTTTTTGCTTTGTTTCTTGGTATAACAATTTAGGGCTAGGAACAACAGCAACATTAGGCGGAATTGCTTTAATGTTTGCATGGATGGCAGAACAAATAAGAATACAGGACTAAGTTTTAGCCCAATAATTCTTTTCTTTTTCTTCTTTTTTATTAATATCTTTCAATAACTTTTCCCTTATTCAATAACTTTTCCCTTATTCAATAACTTTTTATTTCCCTTTTTAGTTTATTCTTAATACCAATTAAAAGCATAAAAATCAAAATGCCAAGTGGATTAGGGATTTAAAAAAATAGATAAGCGAGCGGAGCGAGCCAATTATTTACTTAATCTTTCACTTTCTCTTTATAATTCTCAATCGCCTTTCTTAATGCCTGCGTGCCGAGTATTGAACAATGAAATTTAATTTCAGGCACTTCACCCAACTTTTTAACAATATCTTCTGGGTTTATTTTCATTGCCTGCTCTAAAGTTTTTCCTTTTGCGAGCTTGCACATAATCTCAGATGCTGTTATCGCGGCGATGCAATTATGCACAACGAATCCTCTAACAAGATAAGAATTGGGTTCAGATGAAACCTCAAAATTATAAACCTTTCCTCCATATTTTTCTTTTTCTATTTTTTTAATTGGAACTAAAAAATAGTTTCTTGTTGGGTGTACAAATTTATGCTTTCTATCTTTTTTGTATGAGACGATAAACAACTCTTGACCTCCCCTAATAATTCTACCACCAATATTACTCTCTTTTTGTATTCGTTTACGAATTGAGGCAAAAATTTTATTTCTTGCTAAAATCTCTTGAAGTTGTATTGCTAAGCTTTCTGATGAAGTAGCAAGGCGATACGTTGCCGTGTTGCCTTTTCTTCTAAAATAAAGATCTCCATCTCCATTTAAATAAGTTTCAATAATCTCTAATTGTCTTTTTGGGGGGAGTAACATAATTTCCTTTGATAATCTTTTTTTTGTAGCCAGTTTCCCTGCCTCTTTTAATATTTTTCTGACAAACTCACGTGAATTAACATAGACTTCTTCAACATTGGCTCTTACTCTTGATTTAGCTTCTTTTAATACAACATCTTCAATTAACTTTTTAACCTCTTCAATATATTCTTTTTCTTTTTTATTAAACGCAAAACCAATTGCACCACCCTTAGCACTTACGTAGCCCTCTGATAAGTAATAGCCTATTAGCCTTAAAAACGAGTTGGTATATTCTTTTTTGTTTATAACTTTTTTATTATATGAAAATACTAAATAATCTCCAGTTTCTAAATTTCCTGCTTCTGTATAATCAGGTTTAGTAGACATTAATTCATCATGGTTGACCATAAGCCAAGCACTTTTTGAGTATGCTTTCTTTGTTTTTTTAATACGTTTTCTTTTTATACATAAAATAGGATGTTCTGGTGTTACATAAAAAGCATTATACGGAGAAACAAAAGGGATAAATTTTAATAAATCTCCATGATAATCTCTTTTGAATATCTTTTTTATTGTGGTTTCATTTCCATTGCCATTGAGAACATTTTCTGATTCAGATAAATTAGATATTTCTTTCCATTTTCCCCTTAGATTCACTTTTTCTTGTGGGGGTAAACACCCATAGGTTTGAAATTTTATATCTTTAATCTTTTTTGTTTTTTTATCAACTTTCAAAAATATCTTCATAACGTCTCCACAGCGCATATTTCCCACCTGCCCAACTGCATCTGCGTTTTTTATTTCTCCTGAAAATTTAGGGTTATTGAATATCTGAAAAGTTTTTTTATTGTACATTTTTATTGAAGATAATTTAAGGGTTTTTAATTAAACAGCTCCGAATGGCGATATAAGGCGTAATTTTGAAATTATCCCCGGAAGCACTTTAAGTGCATATTCAATTTCTTCATCTGTTGTGAATCTGCTTAAAGTCAATCTTAAACTGCCATTCGCTTCCTGATGAGTAAGCCCTATTGCTGTCAAAACATAACTTGGAGCAAGGTTTCTTTCAGAACATGCGCTTCCTGTTGAACTGCAAATTCCTTTTTGGTCTAAATAGCCTCCTATTGCCTCTCCTTCAACTCCTTTAAATGAAAAATTCGCATTGTTGCATAATCTCCTGTTTCCTGATGCTCCATTTAATTTTACTCCTGAAATTTTTAAAATGTTTTCAATAAGCTTGTCCCTTAGTTTTTCCATATGCTTTCTATGTTTTTTATCATTTGCAAGCTGAACTGCTTTTGCAAATCCGACAATTCCTGCAACATTTTCTGTTCCTGAACGAATTCCTGATTCCTGCCCTCCTCCGTGCTGCCAAGGAAGAATATTAACTCCTTTTCTTATGTATAATGCACCAACACCTTTTGGGCCGTGAATTTTATGAGAATTAAGTGTAACAAGAGAAAGATTGAATTTCTTTGCATCAAGCTCTGTTTTCGTATGACTTTGGCAGGCATCTGTATGAAAATAAACTTCGTGCCTTGCACATATTTTTCCAATTGATTCCAAATCCTGTATTGTGCCTATTTCATTATTACCATGAATAACTGAAATAAGAATTGTTTTTTCAGTTATTGATTTCTCAAGCTCTTTTAAATCTATAAATCCCTTGCTGTCTACATTTAGATAAGTTATTTTAAATCCATTTTCTTCAAGCCATTTGCAGGCATTGAGGACGCATTTATGCTCAATTTTTGTTGTAATAATATGGTTTCCTCTTTGTTTATTTGCAAATGCAATTCCTTTTATTGCAAGATTATTTGATTCTGTGCCACCTGATGTAAAGAATATTTCTTCTCTGCTGGCATTTATTGAATTTGCAATAATTTTTCTTGAGTTCTCAAGCGCATTTTTTGCTTCTCTGCCAAGGGCATGTGTAGAAGAAGCATTACCGTATTCTTTTGAAAAATAAGGGAGCATTGCTTTTACAACTTCTTCATCAACTCTTGTGGTTGCGCCATTATCTAAATAGATAATTTTTTGATTAAACACTTCTGAAAGCCATTTCTTAACCATAGTGAATTATATATTCTGGGATTATATAAATATTTCGCTGATGCCTGAGATTATTGGATTAAGAAGATATTGGCTCGCTCGGATTCGCCTCGCTCGCCTTTTTTTATTCTGCAAATCCTTAATCCGATTTATACATTGGAATCTATATCCGATAAGTGATTATTAGACAAAAATAAAACATTGATTATTAATATTAAATTGGTTAAGTCAATTTTCAAAAATTTAGATTATAATATCTTAATAGCCTCCCTGATGCCCTGCAATGTATTGAGAACAAACTTTAAATACACTTTAATTCTTTTAAACCCATGGACCTTGGAATCAGAAACTTTGTCAAAAAGTGTGTAAGAGTATGGCATGTGCTTAGAAAACCTTCAAAAGAAGAGTTTATGATGGTTGCAAAAGTATCTGCAATAGGAATAATGATAATCGGGCTGATAGGATTTGCAATAGCAATTTTGATGAAGCTTGCGCTGGGATAATAACAGAAAGATTAATAAACAATCCTTGTGCTTTGGAAAAATGATTTTTGTAATAAAAGTAACAACAAACAAAGAAGAAAAAGTAATGGATATGATAGCAGAGCATATGCCTAAAAAAGAGTTAAATGTTTATTCTGTTGCAAAACCGCTTGGATTAAGGGGCTATATTATTCTTGAATCAGAAAACAGAGAGAGTGCAGAAGAGGCATGTTTCGGACTTCCATATGTCAAAGGAATTATAGGCAAGACAATAGAATATGATGAAGTAAAAAATATGGTTGAGCCGAATATAACTGTCATGAATATAGAAAAAGAGGATATTGTAGAAATATTATCAGATCCCTTTAAAAAAGAAAAGGCAAGAGTGATAAGGGTTGATATGCAGAAAGGTGAAGTTGTTGTAAGTTTGCTTGGAGCAGTGGTTCAAATACCTGTTACAATCAAGCTTGAAAATGTTAAGGTGATAAGAAGAAGCACTGATAAAACAGAGGTGGAGGAATGATAGTCGGACTTCTTGTTGAAGGTGGAAGCATGGTGCCTGGACCGACACTTGCACAAAAGCTCGGCCCGCTTGGAATAAACATAGGAAAAGTAATTTCTGAGGTGAATAAAGCAACAGAAGGATTCAAAGGAATAAAAGTCCCTGTTGAGCTTGATATTAATACTTCAACAAAAAATTTTAAAATTACTGTAAAATCTCCTCCTGTACCAGAACTTATAAAAAAAGAAATTGGAGCAGAAAAAGGAAGCGGAGACCATAAAAATAATTGCGCTGGGAATATTGCAATTGAAAGAATTATCTCAATTGCAAAAATAAAAAAGCCTGAAATGCTTGAAAAAACTCTTAAAAGTGCTGTAAAAACAATTGTAGGAAGCTGTGTCAGTTTAGGAGTGCTTGTTGAAAGCAAATCGCCTGCAGAAGTGGAGAAAGAAATTGATGCAGGAAAATATGATAAAGAGATAATCTCAGAAAAAACAGAAGTTTCTGATGAGAAAAAGAAAGAACTGGATGATTATTTCAAATCACTTCAGTTAAAACAGCAGGCAGCTGCGCAGGCAATTAAAGCGCAGGAAGAAGCTAAAGAAACACAGAAAACCGAAGCAGGAGCAGAAGAAGCAAAGAAAGAAGAGCCGAAAAAAGAAGCTGGGAAAGAAGCAAAGAAAGAAGTGCCTAAAAAGGAAGCTGGGAAGAAAGAAATAGCGAAGAAGAAATAAATGTTGAAAATACTTTTTAATTTTTCTAACACGCCATTCTTTTCCCTTATTCAATATTTTTTTATTGGAATTTTATTATTTTTATTTTAATCTTTAGCATATCTTAAAGAGTATCAATTAAAAAGCAGAATAGCTAATGTATCAAGGGTTAACAATTTTGCAGAATAAAACAAGCACATAGTGCACTAATTCACTTCTTTAAATATCCCATAGCTTTGCCTTATTTCACATTTTTTCAATTTGCCTTTTTCTTTTTTGATATTAATTAAATTATCAAGCGCGCCTGCTACTCGCGATTGCACTCGTTGTATAAACCCCTTTAGCTCGTGCAATTGCTCGGGCGCAACCCCATATCAAAACATTTTAAAACTATCTTTTTGATACAATAGCAGAATTAAACAAAATTTAAAGCAACAAACCAAATGGTGCGAACAAAAAAAGTAAAAGCAAGTGGAAAGTTCGGAGCAGGCTATGGCACTAATGTAAGAGCAAAATTCGTCGCTGTTGAATCAAAGCAGAGAAAAAAACAAAAATGCCCTTTCTGCAGTAATCTTACTGCAAAAAGAAAATATGCAGGAATATGGCAGTGCAAAAAATGCGGGAAAACATTTGCAGGCGGAGCTTACTATCTTGAATAATTAAATAGCAAACCTTTAAATATAAATAACAATTTTATAAAAATATGGCAGAATACAAATGTTTCAAATGTGGGAAAAAAATCTCATCGAAAAAACTTGACAAGAGATTTACATGCCCTTTCTGCAATTCAAAAATATTCTACAAGCCAAGAAGCGCTGTAGCAAAAATAAAAACTGACTGAGCAAAATGCAAATAGACAAAGAAACCAATGAGAAAATGCAGGAATTGCAGATTCTTGAACAGAATTTTCAGGGAATTGCAATGCAAAAGCAGGCGCTTCAGATTGATGAAAGCGAATCAAAAACCGCACTTGAAGAGCTGGGTAAGGCAAAGGGAGAGGTTTTTCGCGTTTTAGGGCAGATAATGATAAAATCAGACAAGGAAACGCTTAAAAAAGAGCTTGAAGAAAGGCTTAAACTCGTTGGGATAAAATTAAAGACAGTTGAAAAGCACGAGCTTGAAATAAGGGAGGAAATTGAAAGAATTAGGGGCGAAATAATGGAAAAAATAAAGTAATATAGAAATCTTTATAAACCAGCCGAATTTAAATTTAATATGGTGTTCGATAAATTAAAAAAATTGGTGGGAGGAAATTCTTCTGAAGGAAGCGACTATTTTGAAGTTGATGTTGGACAAGAAGAAAAAAGGATGAAAGTCGGCGTAAGGCCTTTTGTTCTAAGAAAATTTGAAGATGTAAATGAGATACTTAATGCGCTAAGAGAGGGATATACTATAGCTATTATAGATATACAGGCATTGAGAAAAAAAGACATAATCGAGCTTAAAAGAGCTGTTTCAAAAATAAAGAAAACTACAGAGGCGCTTGAGGGCAATATAACTGGCTTTGGAGAAAATATTATAATTGCAACACCTTCATTTGCAGAGATAACAATACCAGAAAATCCAGTGCCTGCAATGGATGAGTCAAGAAGAACCGAGATGTATTAATCTTCTTCATAAGTTAATTTTAATTTAATATAAGGAACTATTTTTCTAACACCCCATAACTTTTCCTTATTTAACATCTTTTAATTGAAGTTTTATTCTTTTAATTAAAATCATCTGAAGAACCAAAGTATAAATGAATTAGAGATTTGCAGAATTAGATAAGTGAGCAGAGCGAACCAAAATAAGGCGAGCCCGAATGGCGAGCGAGTTTATTTTGCTAACAACCAACCATTCTTTTCCATTATTTAATATCTTTTCATTGAAGGTTTATTCTTTTAATCTTTAATAATTAAAATATTTAATATCTTTTCATCACAATAAACCTAATAAACTCTTAATCTAATTATTAATTATGGTTGTAGGAGAACAAGAATTATTTGATTTAAGAAGAGAACATTCAAAACACTTTAAAGATATTAAAGAATTTGAAGCATATTTAAGAAATCTTTTTGATGAAGAATGGAAGTTTCCGGTAGTTGTGGGAGCAAAAAGAAGTATAGAACTTGGTAATGAAGAAGAGCCTATGTTTGAAGGTGCATGGGAAGTTGGAAAATTAAGTCCTATAACACCCTCGGACAGATTAACTGTTGAAAATTATTCAGAGGCAATTAGAATTTTAGGACAACAAGAATACTCTAAAAGGTTTAGTGCATTTTTGCAATATCCTTCTATAGAATCTTTTAAGTATTGGGAGCCTGGACATAGTATTTTTGATGCTTGGGCAAATGAAATATCAGATACTATTACTCTGCAATCAATTAAATTAAGTTTATATTATGGCTCAATAGATTCTAACCCATATTCTGATAAAATAGGTTATAAAGCAGTTTCAGAATTAACTCCAACAAAATTAGAAGAATGCTGTGCAAAATTTGCAGGACCAAACAGAGAATATAGAAAATAAGAAGTGTATATTCTCTCTTATTCTAATAATTTAAAAACAGTTTTTTCAAGTTATTTCACGCTCGTCACAGAGAAAACTGTTTTCAGCGCAACGATTATTGTTGCAGCAACGATTATTGTTGCAGGAATGAACATTGTGAGAAGTGCATTGAGAATCGTAACCATAAATCTCCCTACATCGCCTATGAATAATAATCTTTCCTGCCCGATTGAACTTACTATTACAACAGAAACAGTAGCCATAAGGAAAATTATTGCATCGCGGTAGTCATCATTGACACTTGCAAGCCCGACGATTATTCCAAGAAAAGCAAGGACAAAATATATCCACGAATAGTATGAAACAAGCGCAATCTGAAAAATTCCAATAATAATCGCGAGAATAACACCTATTAGAATAGCCCATGCACTATAAAGATTTTCGCGCGATTTCATTTGGTTTATAGACGATTTTATTAATATGCGCAAGATTATAAACTTTATTGTCGAATAAAATTGAACATATGACTTCAATAAAATAATAAAAGATGATGCAAAACAAAAATAAACGAAAAGTTTATAAAGGGGTGTAACTCCTAAATTACAACAAAATGAAAACAAAATTAATCTCAATGATTGCATTGATGATAATTCTATCAGGATTTGCAAGTGCTGCAACAAGTTTTACAGTCAGCCCTGGAACAGTAACATTCACAAATGGAAATTTGTCAAAATCTTTTGTTATTACAAACACTGGAAATGAAATTGTTGATTTTACAATACCAACACCGATTATTATAAGTGATGATGCGGGAAAC
>JAGVXO010000008.1 GCA_018303755.1 Candidatus Pacearchaeota archaeon | reverse complement strand
AAATATTTATAACGCCCCCCCCCTCAAAATGTTAATCTTCTGAAAGGAGGATTTGATTAAAGTGATTGAAAGGAGGTGATAAAATGAAATATGCATGGATAATTGCAGCAGCAGTTTTATTGGTAGTGGGATTTATTGGATATAATGCCCTGTCTTCAAATTCTCCAATGTTTAGCCCTATAGCGAATACTACAAATAGCACCAATAGCAGTACGCAAACAGGAGGCTTGAAAATAGCAAGTATCCCCACATCAGCGAGCATATATCTAGATGGTGTTAATAAAGGAACTACTCCAAAAACACTAAATGGATTAACTCCTAGATTCTATCGTATAAAACTAACTAAATCCGGGTATAATAGTTATATTGTTGATGTCCGTGTGATTGCTGGCAGGACGATTAGCATTAATGCTACTTTAATGCCTGTAACAAACTCGACGAACCCAACAAATAATTCAAATAGAACCAATTCAACTGGTTAATTTTTCAAAATTACTTTTTCCTTTTTCTTTCTTTTATTTTATCTTTACCAATTCTACCTCAAGGTGCTTTTTGAGCTCTTTTATGAATTCGGCTTCTTTTGACTTTTCCACAAGGCATCCTGCTGCGAATTTGTGCCCTCCGACTTCTCCGCCTATGATTTCAATAACCGAATTCAAAACTTCACGTATATTTTTTCCGTTCTTGCCAACCATTCTCGCAGATACTTTTATTTTATCCTCATTATAAGCCATTGCAATAATTGCAGTTCCTTCCTCATACTCTTTTGAATTTGAGATTATGCTTGCAATTGTTCCTATTATCGTGTCTTTTATTTTGTCTTCTGCATTTATTATCAGGTAATTTTTATCTTTTATCTTTTTTAATTTTGGAAGCGAGTCAAGTGCATTAACTAAACTCTGCTTGTATTTTGCATAGATTACTTCTGCAGATTCTTTCGCCTTTTTATTCTGGAGGGCATATGCAATTGCAATTCCGCTTTCTCCCAATCTGCTGCAGGCATTTAGCATTGCACTTACCTGCCGCACATCTTCAAGTTTATTGAAAATGTTTATCAAATAAATATTGCCTATTAAATCAGAAGCACCATTCTTGTTGGTTGCTTGAAGAGTTATTGCTGTGATTAATTTGGACATCTCTTCTTTGTCGAGCTCAATTATGCTTTTGAACTGCCCTCCAATTCTTCCTATTCCATTTTCCCTGAGAAATTCTTTTGTACCTTGATTAGAACCAGTCACTCCAGGGATATAAACATCTGAATTATACTCAAGGACTTTGTTCAACGGGCGCGTTGCAGGATATAATGTCAGCCCCTTTTTTACAATTACTTTTGAATCATTCAGAATGCCTTGCAATATTTTTCCCAAATTTTTTTCAAGCATATCTCCAACCATCCCAATAACTGCGAGATATGCTAAATCTTTATTCTCATCGTTTAATTCTCTTGCAAACAAATAAGAAATTCCTGCTCCACTTATTTCTTCTTCATTAAACAAATGCGGATTGATTATTGTTACATTTTCAGGAATTTCAGAGATTATTTCGTGATGGTCAAGAATAAACACTTCTGTTTTTAATTTTTTGATATAATTAAAGCTGTTTGAGGCAAGGTCGAGAAACAGGATAATTTCCTCTTCTGGAAGAGTTCTTATAAACTCCTCTTCAAGCTGTTTTACAATTATCAAGGAGAATTTTCTGCCGAGCCTTTGAAGTGCTTTTGTTATTATTGCTGCAGAGGTTATTCCATCCGAATCGTTATGGCTTATCACTCTTATCTTTTTGAATTCTGTTTTTTTGATAAACTCTTTTGCAGATTCTTTTATTGCTTTTAACATTGTCACCTCTCGCTCAATCAATTCTGTTTTTTTAGAAGATAGGCATCCATTTTCTTTTTGAGATGGATCATTCTTGTAAGCTCTATTTTTGCCCTTTTGTCCTGCTTGTTTTTGGATTTATGCGCTTCAATTTTTTTAATTTTCTCTTTTACAAAATCAATATCTTTTTTGAAGCTTACGCCTTTTTCCTTTAATATTTTTGTTATTTTTTTCCCGAATGTTTTTACTTTGTGCATCCCATATTTTTCTTTCAGTATCTGCCCGATTTTTGCAGGAGTATTTCCTTGCTTTGCAAGTTCAACTATAATCTCTTCTATGTTCTCTGCTTCTACTCTTTCAGGCACAGCCTTTTCTTTTTTCACCTTTGCCCCTGTTTTTTTAGCTGCCATAATAACCTTTCTTTAAACAGGTTTTTAAAGTTTTAGTTTGAGCAGAAATAATACTAATTGCCTAAATAGATATAGCCCTGCCAGGATTCGAACCTGGGTCACAAGCTCCAAAGGCTCGTAGACTTGACCACTATCCTACAGGGCTTTATTAAAGAAGTATTAGTTTTTGTTTATAAAACTAATGCTTATCTTTGTATCTGCCTCTTGACTCCACTTTTTTAAGCTGTTCAAGTGTTTTATAACAATCTTTTGAGTTTTTATAGCCGACAACTATTGCTTCAAAATATTTATTCCAGTTTTTAAAGTGCTTTGCTTCTAATGCCTGTTTTATTAAATGCAAATCAACTGCCTTGTCTTCTATTCTTTTTGAATGAAACCCCAATCCAAAATCTATAAACCATATGTTGTTTTTTGAATCAAGAATCATGTTGCTTGTTGTCAAATCTCCGTGGATAATATCTGCATCATGAAGTTTTGCAATTGACTCGCCTATTTTGGTGCATGTTTTCTCTGCAGTTTTTTTATCTAAATTATCAAGCTCTTCTGACATTTTTTTTCCTTTTATAAAAGGCATTTTTATAAATGTCTGATTTTTGTCATTTAATGGTTCAGGAAATGGCACATTAATTAATTTTGACGCCTTTTCAAGAATTCTTGCTTCCTGCTTTGTTCTTTGTTTTATTATTTTCCTGTCTAATTCAGGAATACGATAACCCTTTGAAATCCTGTCTTTTATTATAAATTCCCCTTCTTTTGAAATAACTGCCTCTGCGCCTTGATAAATGAGTTTTTCTGGAGACATTTTAATAGATTAAGAAAAAATTTCTTCTGGAGTTAGTTCTGCTGATTTAATTATTTGATGCAGGGTTCCCCTTTTTAAATTTTGGTGGTTTGGATTTTTTTTAATTAATTCTTTACCTGAAATTTGAGGAAGTTTCATATTTCAATGATTTCTTCTTTTGCATTGTCTTTGTAGAAAACTATTTCATTTTCATCTGCTTCTAAATAAAGTCCTATTGCTTCTTTTATATTTTTTATAGCTTCATCTAATGTTTCGCCTTCAGAGATACATCCTGAAAGTGATGGCACATAAACAGTGTACCCCCCTTCTTCTTGCTTTTCTAAAACGATTTTAATTTCCATATTGATGGCAGTTTATCCGTATTTATAAAGTTTGCTTCTTTATCCCAGTAAATATTTTTGTTCATTTTAATTCGATTTTTTTATTGCAACTATTGCGAGCGTGCGAGCATGCTGAAATCAACAACAAGGCAGTATTTGCAGTATGCCTTTAATACGAATTGTTGAGTATACAAGAAATATAATGGACGAATGATTAGCAGATTTGCTGAAATTTATTTTGCTAACACCCATAATTTTGCCTTATTTTAAGTTTGTTCATTGGTGCTTTTTGCATTCTTCTTTTTTTATTAATATCAATTAAAATATTTAAATAATCAATAAATCAATCGGCGTCAGATTTGCAAAATAAAACGGGCGCGAAGCGCCACTAATTGCATTTAAGGCGAGCGAGGCGAAGCCGAGCGAGCGTAATTATCCAAAAAACCCATAATCTAAAAGTAACCGAAATATTTATAACGCCCCCCCCTTTGGATTGTTAATCTTTCAATAAGTTTTCAACACGAAAACGAAAGATTGAACTAAAATACAAAATAGTGATTGAAAGGAGGTGATAAAATGAAAAGCAAAGAATGGGTTGGAGTGATTGCTGTTGTTCTTATTGTTGCAGTGGTTGCTTCGCTTGTAACTACGAGCATTACTGGAGATGTGATAAGAGTAAACAAAGATATAAATGGGACATATAGAGTTTATACACAATTAGAGATGGATCAAAAGCTAACTTCCCTAAATGATCTTAAATGCGATGGCAGATTTTTAGATTTAGCGGTAAATAAAGAAGGGCATCATCCTAAGGAGACAGTCTATCTTGTTGGAAGTCCTTATTTGATTGAACTCAAAACTGCTACAGATAGTGCTGCTACAATAAAGGTTATAAATAAATATGGAAATTTAGGCAGCTCGGAAGTTTCAGAAGCACAAACTAAATTAATAAATGGCGTTGAAGTGAAAATGTTGTTGGCAGATGAATCTACTGCACTTAGTTATGCCCAAGCCCAAATGATTGTATCTACACCGGCTTGCGGACATTATAATTTCTCTGATTATTAATTGATTTTTATTTTACTTCTCTTTCTTTTTTGTTTTTTATTCTTAATCTTTTTATTTTCTTCTTCTTTCTTTTTTTAGTTTACTATTCAAAACCTAATCGTCTTCTTTTTTCCGAATTTCTTTGCGAGTTTCATCAGCTGTTTGTTTGACATCATTTTATTCGGGTCATGCATATTTTCCATGTCCATTGCGCCTGCGCTTGAGGCAAGCTCTTTTATCATTTTGTATTGTTTTATTAATTGTTTAATATCTCCAGTACTTGTTCCAGAGCCCTTTGCAATTCGCGAAATTCTTGAGGTTTGCTTTTCGAGCAATTCAGGATTTTCAATTTCTTCTTTTGTCATACTTTTTATTGCGTGCTTCCATCCCTTTAATTTTTTTTCCTGTGTTTCAAGCGCATTATCAGGAATTTTTGCTTTTCCTAATCCTGGAATCATTTCTGCAATTTTGCCTAATGGGCCGACTGATTGCATTGATTCTAATTGTTCAGCTAAATCTGCAAGGGTAAATTTGCCCTCTTCAAGATTCTTTTTCAGCTTTTCCTGAGTTTTTTCATCTGTTGCTGATTTTACTTTTTCAATTAAAGTTTCCAAATCACCCATTCCTAAAAGGCGCGAAACAAATGCTTTTGGATTAAACTGCTCAATATCGTTTATTTTTTCTCCTGTTCCTATGAAATAAACAGGCGCATTTACTTCATTGCAGGCAGTTAAGGCGCCTCCTGCTTTTGCAGAAGAATCCATTCTTGTTATAATCACTCCGTCAATACCACATGCTTCTTTCAGAATTACTGCCTGCTGTTTTGCAGCCTGCCCTATATCTGCTGCGATTACAAAAATTGTATGTGTTGGTTTCACAGCTTCCTTAATTTCTTTAATTTCTTTAATCAGCGATTTCTCTAAAGCATCTCTTCCTGCAGAATCAATCAGAACGAGATTGTATTTGTCAAGTTCTTTTTTGTATTTTTCATAAATTTTCAACGGCTTTTTTTCTGTTTTATCTATAAAAACAGGCACCTGTATTTTTTCTCCCAACTGCTCCAACTGTTCTGATGCAGCAGGGCGATGCACATCAAGTCCCAAGATTGCAACACTTTTCCCTCTTTTCTTGTACCATGAGGCTATTTTTGCAATTGAAGTCGTTTTTCCTGTCCCATATAATCCAACGAAAAGAATTGCGTCTTTTTTTCCAAGCTCAAGCTCTTTTTTCTCTTCACCAATTATTCTTATTATTTCATCATTGAGAATTTTTATTATGTGTTCTTTTTTCTCAACATTTTTCACATATTTTTCCCCTTCCTGCTTTATCTTTTCACTTATTTCTTTTACAAGCGCAATATTTACGTCTGCCATAATCAGCGCTCTTTGAAGCTCTTTAACAGTAGAATCTACCAGAGTTTTATCAACAAATACAGCTGATGCTATTCTGTCAATTCCTTTTTTCAGCGCATTTCCAATTGCTTCAAGCATATCAAAATTAGGAAGTATAAGGTTAATAAAGTTGTGGTTTAGGGATGCTTGGAATATTTTAAATAGATAATTAATTATGTTTAGATATGGCTATAATTTCTGAGCGAAAAACAAAAAGATTTGCAAAGCACCATTTGTTTGCCTTAATACTCTGCATTTTATCTATTTTGGTATTTTCTCTGATTTTATGGATGGTTGTTAGTGAGAACAAAATCCTTTTTCTTGATTTTTTAATAAACCAATCAGTTAGTGCGTTTCATGGAGAGATTATCACTTGGGTGATGATTTTTTTCACCAATATCATCAGCCCATTTGTTTTTGCTTTTTTGCTGATAGTTCTGCTGTTTGTTTTTGTTTATATGAAAAAATTTTATTCTGCAGTTCTTCTTTTTTTCAGCATTTTGGCTGGTTTTTTAAGCGGACTGCTGATTAAATTTCTTGTTTATAGATTAAGACCTGCGAATGTATTAATTGAATTTTCTGGCTCAAGCTTTCCAAGCGGGCATGCAACAATGGCAGTAATCTTTTTTTCACTGGTTATTTATTCTTTTAAATACGAGATAAAAAATAAATTTGCAAGGTATTTATTTATTGTTTGCAGTATATTATTATTTTTGATTATTGGATTTAGCAGAATTTATCTTAATGTGCACTGGTTTAGCGATGTTATTGCAGGATTTTTCCTTGGAATTTTCTGGCTGACACTGCTTATTCTATTATTTAAGATAGTTAATCTTGATAAAATAATTGATAAGAAATTTAAAGAAACTATTCAAGCCCAAGATTAGCAATTATTTCATTTGGATGGAATTTTTCAAGAGAATGATAATCCTGCCCTGTTCCTAAAAACAATATTGGCTTGCCCGTTATATATCCGACAGAAATTGCTGTTCCACCTTTTTCATCAACATCTGCTTTTGTCAGGATTATTGCATCAACTCCGAATGAGCTATTGAACTGCCTTGCTTGTTCTGTTGCATCATTTCCTGTTATAGATTCTCCTACAAATATTTTTATGTCTGGTTTTGCAACACGGATAATTTTTTCCATTTCTTTCATTAGATTGTCTTTTGTATGCATTCTTCCTGCTGTATCTATGAGAACTGCCTTTATTCCGTGCGCTTCTGCGTATTTTATTGCATCAAATGCAACTGCTGCAGGGTCAGAGCCGTAATTCTGATGGATTATTTTTATTCCTAATTTATCTCCGTGCTTTTTCAGCTGTTCTATTGATGCTGCTCTGAAAGTATCTCCTGCTGCAATTACACAGCTTATTTTATTTTCCTGCAGAAGCGAGGCGATTTTTGCAATTGAAGTTGTTTTTCCGCTTCCGTTTATTCCAAAAAAAAGCATTACGAATGTGCCCCCATTTTCTTTTATTTTTTCAGTTATATCAAATGGCTCAATGAGAATTTCAAGAAGAGTTTCTTTTAGGGAATTTTTTATCTCCTGTTCTATTTTTGATTTTTCAATTTCTATGTTTACAAGGCGCTTTTCCATGTCTGCCCTTATTTTATCCACGACTTCTAAAGAGACATTGTTTTCAAGAAGCAAAGCTTCAAGCTTTTCAAATAATTCATTAAATGTTTCCTGGTCAAAACGTGTAGTTGAGAATCTTGATTTTATTTTTGCAAAAAAACCGACTTTTTCTTCACTTTGCTTTTTTGTCTCTTCAGCGAGCTTTTCTTCAATCGCTTCTTCAACAGGCTTTTCAATTTTTATTTCTTTTACTTCTGGCTTTTGTTTTTTCCTTGGTTTTTTATCTGCTTTTTCTCCAGCTTCCTCTGTAATATACTCTAATTTCTCCTTGTTTTTTTCCTGAACCTCTGCCTTTGCAGACTCTTCTTCTTTTCCTTTAGGATGCCTTGCTGATTCTATGAACTTTTTGAGCTTTTCTTTTAAAAATCCGAACATATTTTTTAAATGGAGTATTAACTTATAAATCTGTTGTTTAGGTTGTTTTTTACAACCATAATCGTTATAAATTGCCTTATGCTAAAAACTTTATGATTACTTATAATGACTTGTATGAATTCCTCAGGAAAGAGAGATACAGCGAACAACTGCAGCCACTGCAAAAAAAATTTATCTCAGAGGTTTTTGAATATCTTTCTGATAAGAGAAAAATTGCAGGGCAAAAAGGCGAGATGTTTTCAGAGGAAATTTCCAAAACCAAGAAACAGCTGGAGAATGCTGTTGCTATTTTCAAAGAGCTTATGCTTTTGAGAAAGAAAAAGCTTCTCGGGCTGGCGTTTGTTGCGAGCGAGACAGGGGCGAGCAAAAGAGATTTTGATAATATGCTTGATTTTGAAAGAGAGCTTTTTGATGAAATAATGCAGGGTGTTGAAAGAGCAGAAAAAAAACTTGCAAGCCAGATGTCAAACAATGTTCAGTTAGATGATGTTGAAGAATTAAAAGTGCTTCTTTTCTTAGAAGATATAGAAGAGGTTATAGGGCTTGATGGTATGCCAGTAGGCCCATTTAAAAAAGATGAGATTTCGAGTGTGCCAAAACAGATTGCAGACATTTTTATTTCAGAAAAAAAGGCAGAGGTTATTATTGATTAGGTTTTTTCAAATCTGTATTTTTAAATATCCCATAACTTTCCCACATTTTAAGTTGGTTCGTTGGTGTTTTTGATTTTAAAATAAATTAAATCATTTGAATAATTAATGTGCAAAGGGATAGCGGATTTGCAGAATAGAACAAGTGCGCCGAAGGCGCGCCATTATAAGCGAGCCCGAGCGATTGCACGAACTAATGAATTTTATACAACGAGTGCAATCGCGAGCAGCAGGCGAGCCAAAAATATTCTCTTTTTTTAATGGGAAATATTATTTTTAAAATTATTCCAAGCCCCCAGCCGGGTTTGAACCGACGACCTACAGTTTACAAAACTGCCGCTCTAACCAGCTGAGCTATGGGGGCATAAAGAAAATAGAATGCTGTGGTTTTTAAAGTTTTAGAATTGGATATTTGTTTATTCATTTTATTCGCCGAAAGGTTTAAATAGTGTTATGAATATATATTCATAATGAAATAAACACAAACTGGAGGAAAATAAAATGCCAAATATGGACAAAACAGGGCCTCAAGGAATGGGTGCTATGACAGGAAGAGGATTAGGACCTTGCGGAGGCGGAATGCGGAGAGGATTTAGCCGAGGCTGTGGCAGAGGATTTGGATTCAGAGTTCCAATGACTTTGACAAAAGATGAAGAAAAAAAGTCCTTGAAGCTGAGCTTAAAGAAATTGAATTGGAAAAGCAGGACATAGAGAAGAGATTAAAAGAAATTAAGTAATCTTTTCCTGCTTTTCTTTTTTATTTCAGCAAGTTTTATATATCGGGACGTATTTATCTTAACGGAGGTTAAAATGTATTCAAAAGATGTTGAAAATAGCGACTTGAAGAAAACAAGGCAGAGTGTTATTGAAGAACTTGAAGCCATTAATTGGTATGAAACAAGAATTGAAGAAGCTGAAGATGAAGAGCTGAAAAAAATTCTTGAGCATAACAGAGATGAAGAAAAAGAGCATGTTGCTATGCTTTTAAAATGGCTAAGAAACAACGATTCTGAACAGGATAAAAAATTCGAAGAGCACGATTGATTTTAAAAATGGTACGCCCAAGATTATGCAGGAGAGTTAGATTTAATCCAGATATTACTTATTTTAAGCCTCGGGGGATTCCATTGAGAAAATTGCAGGAGGTTATATTGGCTATTGATGAATTTGAAGCAGTGAGATTAAAAGATTTAGAAGGATTAGAGCAGGAAAATTGCGCTAAAAAAATGAATATTTCACAACCAACATTTCATAGATTAGTTTTATCTGCAAGGAAAAAAATTGCAGGGGCGATAATTAATGGCAAAGCAATTAAAATAGAGGGGGGAAATTTTAGGTATTTTTGAGAAGAGTAAAAGTTTCATTTATTTATTGATATTAGCCGAATAACAAGAATTTTAAAGGGCTAAGTATTTAACATATTTATATGGCACAATCAATAAAGGCAGATTGGTTTATGCATGTTTTAAAATGGGATTTTTTGATACTTGCAATTCTTTTGTTTTTATGGCTTGCTAAGAATTTAGGATGGTTTTAAATAAGATTGTCAGGGCATTTTTGAGAATAATTTATCTAGTTTTATTCATTATTGTGATATATCAAATAGCAAAAGTGATTGTTGGTGGAACATGGGAAACTGAAAATATACTTATTGCAGACATGGGAATTATTGTTGCAGGAATGTTTGTTATTGCGGGTTTTTTAATAAATCAGAGCAGGACATTAGGAATTCTTGAAGAAAGAACAAAAAATATTGGAAATAGTTTGTCTCATTTAGGACAGGATTTTAAGAATCATTTATCTTCTAGAAAATAAAATCCTCGTGGCTTAGCTTATAACTATTAATTTCATTAGATGCAAACCAAAGTGCGATTTCGCGCTTTGCATCTTGCTCATTTTCAGAAGCGTGAACTAAATTTGGAAGCGCTTTTGCATTTGACTTTGCATATGCTTTTGATGCATGCGCATAATCTCCTCTTATTGTTCCGATATCTGCATCTCCAGGATAGGTATTTCCGACAATTTTTCTTACACTTGATATTGCACTGCTTCCTTCAATACACATTGCAATTATAGGTGCGCTTATTATAAAATCAAGAAGCGCTTTTCTTACAGGTTCGCCATGTTTTTTCGCAATTTCTTCTGAATAATGCTCTTCAGCTAATTTTTTCTCAGATTTAAGCATTTTCATTCCGACTATCTTAAGCCCTTTTTGCTCAAATCTTTTTATTATCTCTCCAATAAGCCCTCTTTGTATTCCGTCTGGCTTTATAAGAACAAGTGTTTTTTGTATCATTATTCTTCCTTTTCTTTTTTAGCAGATTGCTCAATTTCTTTTTCTTGCTCGTATTTTTCATATCCTTTCGGATTTTCTATTCCTATGAATTTTATTTCATATACTGCTACAGGATATATTTTTTTGAGTTTTGGCATAAGCTCCTTTTGAAGCTTGTTATTTATTACTCCCAGCAGAATTTCTTCGAATGTTTTTGACTTCGCATAATGAATTATCTCTTCTTTTGCTTTTTCTCTTAATCCTTTTAGTACTCTATTTGAAACTCTATTTCTTGCAATTATAAGCGGTTTTACTCTTATCCGGTTATCTTTGCATTCTGCAAGAAAAGAATCTTCTGCATAGTCTGTTCCTCCTCTTGATAATCTTCTCACATAGGAATTTATAAGTTCTGCTTTTTTTGGAATTGCAATTAGTTTATTATTTTTTAATTCTACATAAAGGCTAATTTCCAGCGCCCTTCCTTTCAGAAGATTTGTCAGGTCTAATTTAATTGTTTTTTTGTCAAGCGCTGACTGCTCAAATGCAAAAAGTTCTACTTTTTTTTCTATAAAAGGTATTTCAACATCAAAAAATTTCTTTTTTTCTCCAGCCATTTTATTCAAACATTACTTTTGACACTCTTATTCCTTTTTTAGATTGATGAGATTTAGTGCAGGTTTGGCAAGTATAAATAAACACGTGTTTTTTTGTGCTTTTTGTTTTTCTTTTCCATTTGTTTATAGGAGGTTTGCTTCCGTATCTTCCTTTGTTTCCCATACCAGGCATTGCGTGGCGCCATTTTGCTCTTATAAGAGAACCGCGTTTAAGAGTTCCTCTTTTAGTTCCTGTTGATAATAACTTTATTTTATGAAGTGTTTTCTTTTTGCAATAAGGGCAAAATCTGTTTGTTGTTTTTGGTTTTTTCATTTTTATTATGGTGCTTTTTATTTATATTGATTTATCTTGAAGAGGGTATTTAAAGCTTTTTAGTTTGGGATTTTGAGATTTTTTTAGCATCTTATAACTTTTCCTAATTTAACATCTTTTCATTGAATCTTCATTTTTACATTCCTTTTTACATTCCTTTTTTTTGATTTTAATCTCATTAATTAAGAGCACTCAAGAAACAAATATACTTGCGGATTAGGGATTTACTAAATAAACGTGCGCTCCGCAGGGTGTGCACTTACCTTATGGATAATTTTTTATATGATTATGCACTGGCTTTTTCAAGGCCTTGTGGTCCAGTGGTTAAGACGCCTCTTTGACGTGGAAGCAACCCAGGTTCGATTCCTGGCAGGGCCATTTATTTTACTTCTGACTCTCTTTTTTCTTAACCCAATAACATTTATATACGTGATTTATTTATTTTGCATATGATTAAAAGAGGGCAAATTACGTTATTTGTAATTATCGCGATTGTTCTTGTTGCAGCGGTTGTTGCTGTTTTTTTGCTTAGAGATAAACTTTTCCCAGGTTCTGCGCAGAGTGAATTTGATGGTGTTTATACTCTTTTTGACAGCTGTGTTGAGTCAAGCACAATTCAGGCAACTAAGATTGCAGGAAGCCAGGCAGGATATATTGAAGTGCCTGATTTTTCTCCAGGAAGCTCTTATGCGCCTTTTTCTTCACAGCTTGATTTTCTTGGAAATCCTGTTCCTTATTGGTATTATGTTTCTGGAAATGGAGTTATAAAAGAACAGGTACCATCAAAATCAGTGATTGAAAATCAGTTTTCTGATTTTATCCAAACCGAAATAATAAAATGCGACTTTTCAAATCTTAGAAAACAGGGATTTATAATTAACAGTGATACGCCAGAAGTAAAAACTAAGATATATGATGAGAGGGTTGTTGTTAGTATATCTATGGCACTTTCTGCATCAAAGGCAGATGCGAGTGCTGTAAAAAAATCACATACTATTGAAGTAAAAACTAAATTCGGAGAATTGTATAATTCTGCAAAAGAGATTTATGATAAGGAGAAAAAAGAGGCATTTTTGGAAAATTATGCTGTTGATGTAATGTATAATTATGCGCCTGCGACAGGCGTCGAATTTTCGTGCAGCCCATTGATGTGGAATCCTCAAGAAGTTGTAGATGAAATAAAAACAGGAATCTCTGCAAATCTTGCTGCTTTGAGGAATGAGAACGTTGCAAAAGATAAAAAATATAAAGGATATTTTGATTTGAATTTTGACAGCGATGCAAATATTGCGTTTATTTATGATAGTTCCTGGCCTACAAGAGTTGAAATATGGCCTGCTGAAAATGGTATGATGATTGCAGAGCCAGTAGGACTTGAGCAGGGACTTGGAGTGATAGGATTCTGTTATGTGCCTTATCATTTTGTCTATGATATTTATCATCCTGCGCTTATTCAAGTGTATAAAGGAAGCGAATTATTCCAGTTTCCTGTTGCAGTTGTTGTTGATAAAAGCGTTCCGAGAAATTCCCTTGCATTATCAAGTGAAGAAGAAAGCAGTTCTATGGACGAATTCTGCAATTATAAAAATACGAAAATAGATGTTTTCACTTATGATAATTTAATTAATCCTGTTGAAGCAGATATTTCTTTTATATGCCTGAATGAAAAATGCGCTATTGGAAAAACAAAACTTTCTGGAAATGATGCGATTTTATCTTCTGACTTTCCTCAGTGCGTAAATGGAAGAATAACTGCTTCTGCAAGCGGTTATGAAACAACTAATTACTATGTTTCTACAAACAGCCCTGGAATTGCGAATATAATGATGAGAAAAGTTTATGAGCTGCCTATTGAAGCGATTGTCGGAGGAATTGAGCTTGGTGCAAGAGACAAGAACGGAATTGCAGTTATTTCTTTTGATGGAGAAAATGACAAGAGAGTTGCAGTTTATCCTCAGCAAAAAACAATAAAATTATCAGAAGGAATTTATAATATAAGTGTGAGTGTATTTTCGTCAGCTTCTTTGAAAATTCCTGGAGGAAGCACAAGAAAATGCACTATGGTTGCATCTCCTGGAATTTTAGGATATTTTGGAAAAAAGACAGAGCAGTGTTTTGATATTAATATCCCAGAGCAGACAGTTTCAAATGCGCTTATTGCAGGAGGAAAAACAACAAAGTTTATTCTTGAAGATGAGCTGAAAAATTCGAGAAAGGTAACTATAAGTGTTCCTCTTCTTCCGCCTCCTGTTGGTTTAGAGCAGTTGCAGAAAAATTATGAATTGCTCGATGTTCAAAAAATTGAAGTAAAAACATCATGAGAAAAATATTTGCTTTTGCATTGATTGCAATTTTTTTAATAGCTGCTGCTGTTTTTGTTAGTGCTGAAGATGCTGTAAGCACAACAAGTGAAACAACGAGTGCATTTAGTTCTTCTGGAACAAGCGGAAGTTTTTCATCATCAAATCCACAGACATTTGCACCTGGACTTTCTGGAAGTTTTTCAGGAGGAAATTATCAAGGGTATTATGGAGGAAGTTCTGTTGACATTAATGCAGTATGCAGAGATAGGAAAGATTTTGTTGTTCAAATAGCACCAGGAGGATGCACGCCTGCTGTTGTGAGAAGTGATTTATTAGAAGAGCAGGATGTTCTTGTTTATTGTAAATTGCAGGCAGTTATGGTTAATCCAACTATTGCTGCAGAAAAAATGAGCAATGTAATATTAACTTCGCAAGGACAGACGCCTTCTGGACTTGCTGGAATTGCATACTATCCTCCACGCTCTGCACTTTCACAGCAGAGAGATAGCAACGGGTTTTTAGCTTTTAATAATATTGGTTATGCTGTTCTTATAATAAAAAGACAGTATAATGAAAGTTCAATGCCTGAATTTGTAACAGGAAATATGACTGCGCGAATTCAGTATGATGTGCCTGTTGGATTTGGAACAGGAGTCAATGAAATGCGAATTCCCGTTTTAACAAATGAAGAATGGCATCAGAGATACAAGGAATTTTCATTTCTGAATGGAAGGGCATTTTTAAGAGTTGAATCTGTAAGTTCTGACAAAGCGCAGATAGGAATTTATATGGATGTTGACAGGAGAATTTCAAGTTTCACAATTAATACAAAGAAAATTTCTTCTCCTTTGTATCTTGATGGCAATTTATGCAATTCTGGTTTTACTGCAACGCTTTCTGATTTGGCACTTCCTGAGCCGACTGCGAGAATAGAAATTGACAATGATAATTTTGACGTGATTAAAGGAGCTGAATTTGCAGAAGATTATAACTGCAGAGTGCTTGATGTTCAGGCGTTTGGAGCAGGAACAGGAAGCGCGAGAATTGACTGCAATGGAAAAACACTTGCTTTGGAATTGAGAAGAAGAAATGTTTTTTTGAGTGTTGATGGCGGTGAGCAAAAAGAGTATTCAATAGGCGATGTAGTTAAGGAAGAATATTATTTTGGATATGCTGGAAAATTATTTGACAAGACAACTGATTTTGTGCTGCTTGTTCAACCTGTAAATCCAAAATCATTTAAAGATATTGAAAAAGAGGTTAATAATCTCGGAGAGGAAATTTCGTTTACTCCAAAGACAGAAGATGTTGCAAAAAAAATAGAGGAACAAAATAAAAAAGAGGATAAAAAATTTAAGATTATAATGATTAGAGGTGGAGAAATAGAGGATACAACAAAAGTTACTTTTTCAGGATTTTCTTCTATTGAAAATGAAGTTATAACTAATGAATTTAGCGGAGTATTTGGAAAAGCAAAAGAGGGTTATGGCGATGTTGAGGAAAATTATGGCAGTTTGGATTATCCTGCTGTTGAAAATGGAAAGTATGGAAAAATTTCTGTTGAAAAATTGCTCCGCCTTGCGCAAGGAACAAATCAATTTAAAATAATGTATGAATATATAACAAAATATTCTGACAAGTATAAAGGCGAAATTGATTTTTCAGAGTTTGAAAAATTGAATGATTTTGATTTGAGTTCTGCAATAGGAAGTTTTGAAATTGACGGATATTCGCATACTGTGCGCCTCGTTTCTGTTAAAGCGCCGCTGTTCGAGGATAAAGGTGTTGAAGTAAATGTTAATGGAAATTTAAAGAGGATAACAGAAGGAGATTATCTTGATTATAGTGATAGTGAAAATATTCAGCTTGAATCTTTTGATGACAACTCAATAAAAGTTTCTGCAAACTGTGCGACTGATACTGCTGGAAAAACCGAGAAGGCATCTGAAGAAATTCCTGTCGGAACGCAAAAAGCAATTTGCAACAAAAATATTTATGTTAAGAAAATAAATTTGAAACGAGTGGCAGTTGTGAAAGTTGATTCTGTGACTAAAGATGTCAGCTCTGTGGTTAATGTAAGTTATGCAATTGGAATTGAAAAAAGATTAATACAGCTTAATCCTGAAAAGTCGCTTGAAAGAATAAAAAGATTAAATGAAAGCATTGCAAAATGGCAGAATATTTCTGAGTCACTTGGAACAGTTGTCAAGACAATGAAAGCTGCGTGCTTTGCAACTTCGGCTGTTATGCAGGTTAAGGCACTTGCAGAAGGAATGAATGGAGGGGCAATTGCGAGACAGCAGATAATGAAAGGGCAGGGAGGATGGAATGAACTATGTAATCAGGCATTGGCGAATAGCGGAAATCCTGGAGATTTGGTTGAAAAATATGGAATGACAAGTGGAAAATATAATGACTTGGAAGATTGTTACAGAAAAAATGCTGATGCAATTGATGCAGATGTAAAGTTTTATCAGCAAATTGTAGCACAGCATGATAAAGATATAAAGGCAAGAGAAGAAGCAGGAAATGCTGTGACAAAATCAGGAATTTTCGGAGGAGAGTCAGTTGATACAGAAAAAGCAATTGGGATACATTTGGGTGCTGTTCAGAAATATTCTCTTGTAAGTGAGCTTATTGATGCAAATGATAAAGATAAGAAATTAACTGCACAAGATGCTAATAATATTCTGCAAGGATTAGACCCAGGAAGTGTCGGAGTTAGTGATTTGCAGAGAACAGAACTTCTTTTAAGGGTTTATCAATCAAAAGATACTAATGTGAGAATAAAAGCAATGGCAGAAAGCGAACTTTATGGTGAGCTTTCGTGGCTGCGCGAAGAGCAGGCAAACAATCCGACGAGTGTGGCATCAGAAATGGCAAATGCTGCTGGGTGGGGAGATGGAGTAGGACTTGGAGTAAGTTTGCCGAAAGATCTTAATGCTTTGGGACAGCAAATTCCGGGTGAGGTATATAATGGGTATACTGCTCTTGCAACTAAAGGACAAATTACACAAGGAACTCCTGTCCATGCAGTTTTATATAGAGATGGTTCTGAAATAAAAAAATATTTTGTAACTTTGCAACCAATAGATGATTCTGATATTTATACCCCTGTTGGGGTTTTTGAGACAGATGGAAGTTTAGTTTCTGATCAAATAAAAACAAAAGTTCTTGCAGAGCATTCTCAATTCACAAAAGTCGACGCAAATTCTTATAATAATAAATATACAAATCCTGAAGTTCGTTATCATGAAACAGAGCCGTATAAAGGACTTGCTGCGCTTGTGCCTATTGATACTAATAAGGGATGGTATGCTGCTACAAAACCAATTATTTCTTCATTTGGAAATGTTGAAGCATTTCAAGAGTCAGGAAGAGTTTCAAGTTTCTGGCTTTGCAATGTTGGCACAAATGGAAGAGAGGAGTTTGATGCTGGATTTGGCGATGATATATGTCAGCAGTTTAATGCATTTACAGGACAAAAAATTGGAACATTTTATGGTTTGTCAGAACAGGAAACAAATTCATGGGTAGGCAAGGCAATAAAGGTGCTTGAAGAGGCATCTTCTAAATACAAAGCAGGAATATCTGAAATTAGTATTGGAGGAAATAAATACAAAGTTGGAAATCCTGCAGCAAGCATTCCTGGAACTACATGCGCAGAATTTATGTCTCCTAAAGACTGCCAGATAATGTTTAATGTCTGCGATCCTGTGATATGCCCTGCGAGCAGATGCAATCTTGGAGGAAAATATCATGTCAGCGATGTTGTGCAGTCAGGAATTGTCGGAAGTATTTTTCTATGTCTGCCTAATGCAAAAGAGGGAATTATTGTACCTGTTTGTTTAACTGGAATAAAAGCAGGAATTGACAGCTTTACTTCTATACTTGAAGCATCAAGAGATTGTTTGCAGGAAAATATTAATACAGGAAGATATGTGGGAATATGCGACGAAGTTACAGCGATATACAAATGCGAATTTTTCTGGAGGCAGTTTTCTCCTTTAATAAATACAATTATTCCTAAACTTCTTGAGAAAGTTACAGGGCAGGGAGCGAGAGGCGGAGGTGAATACTTGAGTGTTGCCAGTGCGTGGGAAAATATGCAGAAATCAATTGATTATTTTAAAAATTATTATGCTATAAATGCAATGAATGCATTTAGGGTTCGTTCAACTCAGGAAGTTGGAACTTCTGTATGCAAATCTTTTGTTTCTATTGCATATCCTAATAAATTTAAGGCACTAATAGAGCCAGATTCTCCTCCTCAGTTTGCTGCGTGGTTTGATGAGATTCCGCAGACAACTGCAACAGTTCCTGCTCAATCACACTATAAAGTTTATTATCATATATTTTCAGGAGCAGATCAAGGAACACAATATAGTGTTTATCTAAAAGATTCAACCGGAATTTCTTATTTTGAAAGTTCGGGAAGTTATGTTGTTGATACTGGCTATGTTCCTGCAGGGGGATATGTTGACCAGGCAAAGGACTTTATTGCGCCTTCTGGATTTAAACAACTTTGTGTAAGAGTTAATACGCAGGAAGAGTGCGGGTTTAAGCAGGTTTCAACAAGCTTTGCTTTGAATTATTTAAGAGATAAATATATTGAACAACAGGCAGGCAATACAAAAATAACTTCAGAGAAAACCTGCATTTCAGGGACTGCAAGTGCTTATGGTTTGCTAAATCCAAATCGCCAATCAGGTGTTGAAGAAGCAGCGATGCCTGAATTATATAACAGAGGAATTACTCGAGTTTGCGCAACAAATAATCCTGGCGAGCCGACATCTCCTGAAAGATGGCAAGATGTTGGTTATTGCGACAGCACAAAAATAAGGTGCTGGATTGACAGAGAGTCAATAAGCGATGCAATAACTGATGGAAATTACGGAGCATTAGATAAAACTATTGCTTCTCTTAATGAAGCAGCAGATGAAGCTGCTAAGGTTGATGGTGGAAAAGTAAAACCATTACTTAGTTCTGATAGTGAAAGAACTGCTTTTTATACATTCAATGAAATTGCTGATGATATTATGCTTGAAGCAGTTTCATCAGAGGATTATAAAAATTTAATTAATGAATTAAACACAGAAGCAACTCGCTTGGAAAATACTTATCAATTAACAGATGTTCAGAAAGCACGCATTGAATTTACAAAAGCCTGGGCTTATGATGGATATTCGAGGGCGTTGTTTGATGCGTGGCTGGTTGAGAAGCATGAAGATGATGAGACGAAAACGACGATAGAGGAGACGACGAGCGAGGAGAGGGATGGGCAGGGGACGGCGAGTGCGACTGGTACAACCGCAGTTAGTGGGACAAATATTGAGATTCCAAATATTTTAATTCCTTTATTTAAAGAAGCATCTAAAAAAACTGGTGTGCCTCCAGAACTTCTTGCAGCAATTTCTCATCAAGAATGTGGAGATGGTAAGGAATCAAAAGGTACTCATTTATGGTATGATGCAAAAAATAATCTAGATGATGTTCGAGGTTGGATAAGCGAGGATATTGACCCTCCTTCTGGAAGAGTATGTAATTGGAATAATGGATATAATGTTTTTGGACCAATGCAGTTTAGAATAGGTAAAAATTATTTGAAAAAAAATTATCCAAATTTGGAGATTATAGAAACTACCCCCACAGGAAAGGCTAATCCTGATGTGGGCACGTGGGAAGAAGTAATTGAGGAAACTGGAGGAATAATGGGTAAAACTTTGTTGAGCCCATTAAAAATTAAAGATTCATTTTATGCTGCAGGAGTTTATTTAAAGAAGGGCGCAGGTACGATTGATTCTAATGGATGGACTGATGAAAAAATTAAAGCTGCTGCAAAAAAATATTTTGGTCGTTGTGAAGATGATCAAACTATAAATGGAGAAACAACTCATGTATATTATTGTAATAATATCGTTGAAAAATATAATGCTATTAAAAATGCAGGGGTTTTTAGTGATACTTCCACAACTCCCACAACCCCCATTTCAACCACGGGCGTTAGGACTTGTCCTGAAAATGGAGACATTAATGCGGATGGAATTCTCACAATGGCAGATGCGCAGGCATTGCAAGACTCAATTAATAATGATAAGAAAAATTTTATTGAATCTTTTGTTGATTATATAGATGTCTTTGGTTTATTCCCTCCACAAGAACAAAAGAGTTGCGATATTACTGGTGATGGAACATCTGATAAGGAAGATGTTGAACAAGTTGTAATTATTGTTCGTTCTGCAGAGGGTAGTTCGTCTTCTACTACACCTGTCCCTGCACAAACAACTTCTACCGAAATTCCAACCGAGGCTGAACTTGTTCCAATGATTGCGAAAATGATAATGACTGTGCCTTCTGCTGGTGCTACAACGACTTGTGACGAGGATATTGTCAAATATAAGGGAAGTTATATTGGAGGAGTTATTATTATGGGATACAATGTTAACTCTGAAAATCAAGTTAAAACATTAATCGCAGATTGCAAGAAGAAAGGGATTAAATTAATTTCAGCAGATGTTGAGGGTAAGGGAGTTAATAGGTTGGAAAAATTAGGGGTTAATCTTGGATATCCTCGGACATTATGCAGCGAGGCATTGGCGGGGGATGATTTTTTAGCGTTTAATAATGCATTTTCTAATGCTGCGCAAAAAATGTATAATATGGGTATTAACATTGATTTTGCGCCTGTGTTGGATATAGCAGAAGATACAGATTTTATGGGAAATAATAAGAGATCATTTTCTAATAGTGTTGAGGGAATTAAACTTTGCGCAACACAATTTATTTCAGATATGACAGGAAAAGTTTTAGTCACAGGAAAACATTTTCCCGGATATATTAGCCATGAATCTGATAAGGATGGAAATAGTGATGAAAATATCGTTACTGCAGATGAATCTTTTACATCAATTAAAACTACTAATATGAAACCATTTATTGATTTACGAGATAATTTAGACGCAATTATGATGAGTAATATTATTTATAATGGAAAGGATGTTCCTTGGGACAAAAAAACTCCTGCTGTATTTGTGCCTGGGCTTAATCCCCACAACATGCCGGAATTTGGGGGTTGGGATGGATTGGTTATTACTGATGCTTTGAATGCTAATTCTTTGAGTAAATACTCCTGTGAAGACAGAGCGGTTCTTGCAGTTAAAGCAGGAAATGATATTTTGCTTAATCTTAATTCAAGGGAAGTTGGATGTATGATTGATGGAGTTGTTACAGCGGTTAAAACAGAGAAGTCTGGAGAATTATTAAAGAAGATTAAAGCTGCGAATACAAGAATTGATACTGCTGTTGCGAAAGTTTCTGCATAATTCTTAAAAATTCTCCGATTATAAATCCTCGCACATTTTGTATATATGCTTAAAAAATGTCTGTGAGTTATTTAAGCTTTCTTGAGCTGGTTCTTTATTGGCTTGTGGAATTGTTTTATAGGTAAATTCTCCTCTTTTCTTTTTCTCTGTTTTGAAAAATGTAAATAAGATTAAGCATTATCACACAAATCGTAAATGTGCTTTAAGAAAGTCTTTGCATTTTCTAGACTTTCCTTTGCAGGTTCAAGATTTGCTTGAGCTATTCTTTGATAAGTAAACTATCCTCGTTTTTTCTTTTCAACTTTAAATATCCCTAGCAAGTTATCGGCTTTTACTAATACCTCATCATATAAAATTAGCAGTTCTTTATCAACAATCCCTTGTGAAACTATCTTTCTGAATTGATTGTAGGTTTTCTTGTGTTCATTAGGGATTTTGGTTATTATTCCTTTCATAATCAAATAAGCCTTTGCTGTATAAAAGATAGAATAATATGAATGCGATATAACTGAACTGAAATAAGTGTCTGTTTTGCTTATGTCTGGTATTTTTGTTTGAATATCAAGATTTACGCTTAACTGCATTATCATTTCTGCAAGTCTTAATTCGTTCTCTGCCCTTTCCAAATATAGTTTAGTATCTGAATCCGTTTTTTATGCCTCTTTTCAATAATAAGTAAAATATAGGGGAATTATAAATTGATAAATGTTTCCTTGCTATCTGTTTACCTAAGTTTTCTTCATCTATTTTCAGCATCTCTAAAAATTCATCAGTAGGAATAACATGACCATGAATATCTAATGGAATTTTAAGTTCAGATGATTTTATAGCAGATTCTATTTCTTTTTTCTTGCTATTATCCTCAATAAAAACCGCTACATCTAAATCAGAGTCTTTAGTTTGTTTTCCTATCGCGTAAGAGCCAAATATGACTATAGAAAAAAATGATGTGTGCTTTTCTACCTCTTCTTTTATTCTTTCTATTGCTCTTAGAGCAGTTTTAGGGATTTTCTGAGTATTTATCATCTGAATATAATTAAAAACAACCTCATTATCTGTATTAAGCATGTAAAGCAAAGATCTTCCGATTCTTCTTTCTTTAGCTATATTTTCATCCTTAAATTTCTTTAAAGCGAGAGTTATTGCATTATTTGATTTTTCACCAGAAGACTCTTTTATTTCTTTAATAGTATACTCTTTAAGCAAATTCCTCGTTAAGGGTTCAAATAATCTAAGCTGTATTTGTGTTAACATTTTTAGTCCTGTTTTGTGGCATGTATTAACCAACTATTTGGTTTATATTAACCAATTTATTGGTATTTATAAATCTTTTGTTTGACACGAGAATATAGAGTTTTAAGATTTAGATGTTAAAAAATAGATGATATCATAAATTACCATCCGTTTTATCAGATAACAACGTCCCATTCCCTCGAGGGAAGGGGCAGGGGATGGGTGACAATGGGTGAACAAGCCGAACTCCTGCAGGCCACGAAGTAAATTGAAATTAATTTATAAAAATGCGGGTTAATCCCCCTCAACTAAAAGTTCGAAGCGTAAATTATATGCACCTGCTTTAATTATCTTTTCTCATTTTTCTTCTTGGCGTTTTTGGCGTTTTCTTTTTCGTCTTTGAGTTTAAAGTGTTTGGCTAAGAATTTCATGACTTCTTGAAAAGAGATAGGTTCAGAGATAAGGGAACCCATATCTTTATCCCATCTGTTTTTTAGAGTTTTGGCTTTATTGAACATTTTGATGATAGAGAACTCATCGCCAGAATCCGAGCATTTCTTTTTAACAATTTCCATCTTGATGGGAATACCTGTATGAATTATCTGATAAACATCAAAATGGTCTCTTGGTTTATTTCTCCTAATTGATGCAGCGACTTTTTCAGCAACCAGTTCTTCTCTTGCTAAAGTTTTAATAGAAAATTCTGGAATAAATGGCGAATAAAAATGATTGATTTTATGAAGTTCTGATGGAAGAATTAGTTTTCCTTTTTGGTTTAAATCAATGAAAACACTTTCTTTCTCACCATCGAATCCAGTATAATGAACAATTATTCTCAGAAACCCTTCTACATTTTTATCTTCACTTATTTTGTCAGATAAGCCAGATTTTTCAATGATTGGGATTATCTCTTTCTTAACTTCAGAAACCTCTCTTGTTAAAGTAAAATCTATATCTTCTGATAGCCTCGCATGATTTAAGAAAATCTTATTTAAAGCTGTTCCACCTTTAAAATAAATTCCTTCTACATCTTTAATCAAATATAGAATTAGAGTAAGAAAATAATCCTTAGTCAGCTTAGAATGATTAAACTTTGTTCTTGCTAATATATCTTCAAATTCTATAGCAGGTATTCTCTTAATTTCAACCATTTTTTAGTTTCTCTTTTATTTAATATTTTAAATTCATGTCCATTTATCATTTTTATCACATATTTTGATTTGTCTATTTTTCTAAGCTGGTGAAATAGAATTTTATTATTGAGAATTATTTTTCTTCCTTTTTTATTTGTTGTAAATACATCTATCCAAGAAGGGATTTGATCTGTAAGACGCCAATAATTAGCCGCACTCCATCCACCAATGTAATAATTTCCTGAGTTGCAGATTTCATCTATAACCATAAAATCATGTTCTATCCATGCTCCAGACTTGGCTTTAATTGGAACAAGATAATATTTATTTTGATTAAGCTTAATTATTCTTTTTTTAGATAGAAGCTTTTGTATTCCCCTATAAAGATTATTTTTGTTGCTAAAAAATTGCTTAATCTCTTTAGATTTAAAAAAGTACTTTTGATAAAACTCAAGCCAAGCCATGATTTCTACTTCTCTTTGTGAAAGTCCCCTTATTTTGGTTTTACTCATAACTGATTCTTTATCTTGTTTTTCCATTTTATTATTAAATTGAAGTACAAATTATACATTATCTGTATAATAAGTACCTCTTTATAAACCTTATGCTTTGTGAATTATAAATTATACAGAAACTGACTAATTAATGTTAAAAAATGAAGGAAATCATAAAGCCCTATGGGGGTTTTTGTAATCCTGCATGCGTGGTTTAGTTTTCCATTCAAATCATTTTTATGCGGGAGATAGGATTTGAACCTATGAAGGCACTAAGCCAAGAGATCTTGAGTCTCTCCCATTTGACCACTCTGGCACTCCCGCTTAAAAATATTAAAATAAATCTGCTTAAAAAACTATGCTTCTGCAGAGAGATATTTGGCTCGCCTGCTGGCTCGTCATATATTGGCTCGGCTTCGCCTCGCCAGTTTATAAATTTGCTTCGCCTGCCTGTTTATTTTTCAAATACCAAACCCATGAGCACATTGGTTTTTTATGTACTTTTAATTGATGATGTTAAAATAATGAAACTCCAATAAAAAGATGTTAAATGTGAAAAGGAATGGGATGTTAGAAAAATTAATTATTGGTTCGCTTCGCGCACTTGTTTATTTTGCAAATCCTATGCTATTTAGCTCATTGGATTTTAATATATTTTAACTGGATATTGAATAAAATTTGAATTAAACATAAAATAAACAATACTAATGAACAAACCTAAAATAAGGAAAAGTTATGGTGTGTTTAAAAAACAATGATAAGCCAAATCGAATTTAATCACTTTCTTCGTTGTCTTTGCCGTCTTTGGGACAATCGCGCAGCGATTGCAATTATAAGCACCAATAATAATACAATTAAGAAGATTAGCATGAATAAAAGTGCATACCAGAAGCTGAATTGAAATCCGCTTGTTTTTCCACTTGCTGGAAGCTCTAATCCGCAAACTCCGCCGTATTCCAGCTCTTCAATTCCTTCAATTATATTCCATCTCTGAAAGCGATTGTTTATACAAGTCCATTCTCCATAAACTGGATTGTGAAATTGGTCTTCAATTTCATCGTCAGTTTCTTCTTCAATATTTGGTTTTGATTCACATTTCTTTTTTGAGGTGAAATTTACGGATTTTGTGACTGTCTGATTTCCTGCAGTGCATGTTACACTTATTTTATGCTTTCCATAAAGCACATTAAGTATTCTTGAAAAATAATTCTTTGTACCAAGAGAAACGCTTGGAGCATTATCAAGAGAATATGAACATGTTGCAGGTATATTTGTTTCTACAATCAAAGGTATACTTCTGGTGTAATAAACTTTGTTTGCTTCTGGTTTTATGATATGCATCTGAAGAGTAGGAGGCATTGTTGAATTAACCACCTGAAATTCAACTTCTGTCGGAAGCGACCAAATTATTTCTGCTGATGCAAATGAAGCAATGTTTATGAGCATTGCTAATGCTAAAAATGCTGAAAGTATAAACAATGATTTTTGTGTCATTTTTTAATACTGACACTATTAAGAAGTGGTATTTAAAGTTTTCGGTTTGTATCTTTTATATAGTAGTTACACAAAAAGGAGGGTGTAATAACTGAATAATCTGGCTTCGCCAAGATTATTCTTTTTCTAATATTTTTAATATTCTAAACATCTTAATATGAATCTTATTAGAAATTGTAATTTTTGGATTGTTTATTGATTTAATTATATTTCCTTGCTTTAGAAAAGTAAGTTATTTTTTATAATGGCGGAATTTTACATAAAATTATTTCTTGCTTCCGCCTTTATCTTTTTTCTCCAATTCAGTGAGCTTCATTTTGTCTTCTAATCCCAATCTATCTATTAGTTCTTTGTATCTATTCCTTATTGTTACTTCTGTTATTCCTGCGACATCTGCAACCTCTCTCTGTGTTTTTTTCTCGTCGTTGAGAAGCGCAGCAATATAAAGTGCTGCTGCTGCAATTCCTGCGGGGCCTCGCCCGCTTGTAAGTTCTTCTTCATTTGCTTTTTTTAATATTCTTAATGCATGATTCTGGGTTTTTGGAGAAAGATGAAGAATACTTGAGAATCTCGAGATGTAATCATTTGGCGAACTTGGAGTAACTTTGATTGTCATTCTTCTTATTATGAATCTGTAAGTTCTTCCTATTTCTTTTCTTTCAATGTCTGATGCATGCGCGATTTCATCAAGAGTTCTTGGAATGTTGTATGAACGGCAGGCAGCATAGATGCATGCAGCTATTACAGACTCCATGCTTCTTCCTCTTACATAGCCCCTTTGCAGGACATAGTTATAAATTCTTGCAGCTTCGTCGCCAATTACTGTCGGGAGATTAAGATAGGAAGCAACTCTTCTTAATTCTGCCATAGCTAATCTTAAATTTCTTTCAATGCTTGTTGAAACTCTTTCCTGCCATTTTTTCAATCTTAAAAATTTTCTTGTTTGTTTTGTGTCTAGTTTGTAAATATCAGAAATCTCTCCCACATTTGTTGTAAGCCCCTTGTCAAACTTTTGCATGTTTATAGGTGCTCCGCCACGCCCCTTTTTCTCTGATTTGTCAAATTTTCCAGACAAGTCAATGCCTGTATCAACCATTTTTTCTTCAATAAGAAGTCCGCAGTCGTTGCATATCACCTCTCCTTTTTCTTCATCATATGTAAGATTAATACTATTGCACTCAGGGCATCTTTGAACACTGCTCATTAGTTTATAAGTTTTTAGTAACCTTTATAAATATATCGAAGGATGGCTTTTAAACTTTATGGTTTGAAAATTTTATTCTGGGATTTTTCATCACAATAATGCTTTAAAATAAGAGAATACTTTATTTTTTATGGGAAGAGGACGTATTAAGAAACAACATGAAGGGCAAAGAAGAGGAAGTTTGAGAGGTTTTGTTCTTAGAAAAATTGGGGGAGGGCTTTTTCCGAATCAATATGTTCTTCTGCCTTCAAAAAATAAAGAAGGGGAAACAGAGTATAGGGAAAATGCAAGATATGTAAGATTAAACATTTATGAATCTGGATATAAAGTAATTGTTGATATATACGGGCGTACAAGAGAAGGAACTAATAAGTTATTTCAACAAATGGCTAGGGCAATGCCTAGCTCTATTAATATAGGCGGAAGAGAATTTAAATTTGAATATCAAGAAGTGCCAAAACTAGAATATAATCCAGAACATGAACAAAAAAATAAATCTGTTTCTAAACCAAAACCTCAATTAGCAAAACCAAAATCAGACTCTCCATTAAGGGGATTGTCTAGACCAAAATATATGGGCTCTTCTCATAAAGAATTGTCTGATAAATTCTAACAGGATTTATTTTGCAAAGAGCATAATATCGCCAACATATTGAGATTTTTGAAAATTTATTCTTCTAGCATCCCACTCCTTTCCCGCATTTTAGGTGAGCACATTGGAGTTTTTATTTTATTCGATATTAAATTAAAGCATTTGAAGAACCCATGAACAAATGGAGTAGGATTTGAAGAATAATAAAATATGCGCGAAGCGCGAACCAGAATAAAGCGAGCGATTATAAATCTAATTTTTTATTCAATCAGCACACCCTGCACGCATCCTTCCTGCCCAGGACGGTTTGTTATTATTGCCTTACCTAATTCGGTTTGCACAATTGCGCCCTTTGTAAGAATATTTTGCCTTGCAAGAAAACGATTTGAAGGAGTTTCAATAACATTTGTTATAGAAACTTGTTTTGCTTTTTTTGTTTTTTTGTCAATCAGATTAATTTTATTTGAAGAAAAAAGAACTGTTTTTGAATTTCCTCCGCGTGTTTTCAATAATTTTGCTTTTCTTTCTTTCAGTTTCACAATTCTAGGCTGTCTGCTAAGCTCGTACTTTTTCTTTTTTCTCTGGCTTTTGTATTTCCCGCCAGATATTTTTCTTCCTAATTTCATAAAGAAATATTCAGAAGTTGGTTTAAATAGTTTTCTGAGGATTTTATTTCAAAGAATTGTCATACATTTCTTTTCTATGGGAAAAGAATTCTTTTATATTAATATTCTTTACGACGCCTACATCTAATACTCTTCTTATCTGCCTTCCTGTTTCATGATATCCTCGATTTACAGCTGTATTTACAAGTCCTCTAATTCTTCTTTTTGATTCTTCAATTGAGGGGCTGTATCTGTTCCATTCTACAACTTCGTCAGTTAGCTCTATACCTCCTTCATAATAAAATATGCCTTCTCCATTTGTCAAACTGTTTAATCTTCTTTCTCTTCTTTCTGTTAATGCTCTGGCTTTTTGTTCTTCTTTTTTAAGCTTATCATAAAGATCTAATTGTTCTTTTTCTATTCTTCTTTCAAGTTCTTCGGGTATTGGTAAAGCTTGTTCAAGAGTTTCTGCTAACTGCAGATATTCCCACCCCCTTAATTTCTCTTGCAAAAAAGGAACTGCTTCACCACTTCCAATATATAATTCTAATCTTGGTTCTTGTGTTTCAATTAGCAAGTGATCTATGCCGCCAAAACAGCCAGATTCTTTTGGGGTTGCTGGAGCTTGAGGCGGCCTCTCCATAAAATATAATAATGTTACTGTATCACTGAGTGACCAACTATGAAATTCTCCTTTTTCCTCTTTTCTAAACTCCCTTTCAAATCCAGAATCTAATTCTAATGAATGGGGATTTTCCACTCCTGAAAGAATAACTCCGCAGAAATTTATATTATATGGGTCTCGAAGCCATTCAACTGCAGGAAATCTTGTTTGTGGAGTTATAATTCCAATATAAACCTCTTCTTTTATTCCATAACTTGCAGGAGTGCAAGTTGAGATTTGTTCATAATCTCTTGTTAGTACTGCAATTAACTCTCCAGAAAATCTAGAAACTCTTTTTTGCAAGGGCATAACTTTTTCTTCCAGCAATTTTTCAGCAGAGATTTGCCTTTGCTTGTATATTCCCTTAATTTCTTCATATTCAGAATTGCAAAGATTAATTGGCATTACAGAATATAGACTAAAGGTTATAAAAACTTATCGTCATTTTATTTATTTGAATTAAGTGGTGAAATTTTTAATAAAAATTTGCAAGAAATATTAATTATAATAATTGAATTATCTGGTTCTGAGTTTAGCATGAAAAAACAGCCATCTATAAATTTTATTTGTTTTATTATACAAAACTTTGCGTGAAAGCAAATATTTAAAAACTTGAATTTAAGTGAATAGTTATGGCGAATGGAATTGAACGGCCGCTTGACCTTTTGAATATATCAAAAGGCAAGGAAATTTTGGTGCAGTTAAAGAGTGAAAAGCAACTTGTCGGAACTCTTCTTGCATTTGATATCCACATTAACATTGTGCTGGATAACACCAAAGAAATGCATGGAAATGAAGTAAAAAGAAACCTTGGGTTGACTTTCCTTAGAGGAGACACGATTGTGTTTATCTCGCCTGCATCGGCTGCAATAAAAGGTTAGTCCTGTTTTTTTAATTTTCAGGGACACTATTTCTGGTGTCTTTGAGTTGTAGCTGAAGCTTTATTGTTTTTTGATTTGATATTCAGAACTTTTTTTTAAAAGTAAGTGAAAAGTGATAATTAATCCTACTCGTAATTGCACTCATTGTATAAACTACTTTGGCTCGTGCAATTGCTCGCTTTCAGCAGGATTAATCGGCTATGAAATTATTTTTTAATAATGCCCAAATAAATTAGATGAAGACAGGAGGATTATGATTACCTCATGTTAAATATATCAAAATCCTTTTAGATTAACAGATTAAAAAAGAATAATCTTGGCAGAGCCAGATTATTCTCATGTATTCTTTGTAAAAATAGTAAATCCCTTTTTCTTAATATATTTAAACTCCTTTTTCCTGATTATTTTATGGCAGAGAAAATTAATGTTGTGCTTCTTGGCTCAGGAAGCGCAGTTCCAACTGCAGAAAAAAATCATCCGGGCATTTTGCTGGATTACAAAGCTGAAAGCATGCTTTTTGACTGTGGAGAGGGAATTCAGAGGCAGTTTAGAAAAGCAAGAATAAATCCGTGCAGAATTACAAGATTGTTTATTACTCATTGGCATGGAGATCATGTTCTCGGCATTCCAGGATTATTGCAGACGCTTGCGCTTAATGATTATTCCAAAACATTGAAGATTTATGGGCCTAAAGGAACAAAAGAATATCTTAGCAAGATGATGGAGACATTTGCAAGAACATGGAGAGTTTCTATTGATATTTCTGAAGTCAGCGCAGGAAATATTATTGAAACAGAAGATTTTATCGTTGGTGCAGAAAATGCAAAGCATAATATTTCTTGTCTTGCATATAATTTTGCTGAAAAAGACAAGTTGAGAATTGACAAGAAAAAACTTGCAAAAATAAAGATTTCAAATAGTCCTGTTCTCGGGAAACTTAAGCAGGGAAAAGATATAATTATTAATGGAAAAAAAATAAATTATAAATCTGTTACTTATCTGCAGAATGGAAGAAAAGTTTCAATTGTACTTGATACTTTGTTTGATGATAAAATTGTAAAATTTGCCAGAAATTCTGATTTGTTGATATGTGAGGCGACTTATCTTGATGAAGCTGAGCTTGCAAAGGCATATTATCATCTTACTGTCAGCGACGCTGTTAGAATTGCAAAACTTTCAAAATCAAAAAAACTTGTCTTAATTCACATGAGCCAGAGGCATTCGCTGAATGAAAAAAAATTCCTTGATTTGGCGAAAAAGGCATTTAAAAACACGGAAATTGGGAGAGATTTGATGAGGTTTGAGATTTAATATTAAACCGCAGGAATGTAATATTCTTGCTCTTCATGACATTCTTTAATAAACCATCCCCAACCAACCATAGAATCAAGTACTTTATCCCAAGTTGTTTCTATTCTTCCAACAAACGCATCTCGTACATCAAAATATAAACCAGGAGTAATTTCAAGCACTCCAATAGCTTCTTCTCTGGTTAAATTCGGAGAATCCTTTTTTTTAGATTTAGTTTTTGCAAATTGTTTAATTGCCCTATATCCTCTATCAAAAAAATCATCATCCATAGGTGCTCTATCACGAATATTATTGGGCATAAAAATATAAATATTTTGAGTTTAAAAGAATTTATATGTTGGCACCATGTATTTCTTTAAAATTGTGATATTTTTAGATTTATATGAAATTAGACAGATTTTTATACCTTTAATTTTTAAGTTATGTATGCTCCTGTAGCTCAGCCTGGATAGAGCACTAGCCTTCTAAAAATCGCTAGCGGGTTTTTATAATCCCGCAGCCGAAGAAAGCTAGGGGTCGCAGGTTCAAATCCTGTCGGGGGCATTTTGGGAAATGGTAGTTAATGAACAAACAAGAAAGCCAATGAAAGAATGGTATGATAATGTTGAATTAGCATTTATTGAAAGAGACATAAATTGGGCAAGGGAGATTATTTCCAGAAGAGTTTCAAATGGACTTGAAAAAGGGGTAAGATCTAAAGTTGCCAGAATAAGCTGTTATTTTTACATTTTAAGATATGGAGAAGATGAATGGATAGAGGATTTTGAGAAGAGTTATTGCAATTCTCGCAGGGTTGGTTAAACACCCAGTATAACTGCCTGCGCAATTCCAATTAAAAATCCGATTATGGCTCCGGAAATTTCTATAAAGAAAAGTTCTTTTTTTGCAACTTTTTCAACAATTTCCTGAAGTGTTTTATCATCCATATTTTTTATTTTTTGCGCAACCTCTGTTTTTATGTAATTTTCTATTTTATTTCCTATAAACGGGATTTTTCTCAATTTGTCTATTTTTTCCGGCAGAATTGAAAGACTGGCTTCTGCTATTCTTTCTGCAATTTTTTCTTTTCTTTTTGGAATTAATCCTTGAATTCCAAAAGTTTTTTTCCTTGGAAAGAAAAGCAGTTTTATTGCTATATAATTTGTAATCCAGCCAATTAAAAGCCCTGTTAATGGGAGAATAACAAAAGGATTTTGGTAAATCATTTATTTTGTTGAGCAATAGATTTTATAAACTTTGGTTTGCTTAGTATTCTATGGATAATTATAATAGTTCTCAAAATGTAAATGAACATAGAATATGGAATGAGAATAATGTTTTATTTGCAATTTTTTCATGGTTTTTCATTGCTTTGATAGAGTTTATTGCAGTATTCATACTGAAACTTAATTCAGAGTATTCTATTATCCTTGCTTTTTTTCTTATTTTGTTTTATACTGTGCTTTTGTTTTTTCTTCTTGAGCCTGAGATTTTGAGAGAGGTTAACACGAGAGAGACGAGAACTATTGAAAAGCCGATTTTCAAAGAAGTTATAAAAGAAATTGAAAAGCCAGTTGTTAGATTTGTTGACCGCCCTGTTGAAAGAATTGTTGAAAAGCCAGTTATCCAAGAAATTGAAAAAGAGGTCCCAGTTTATATTGAAAAGCTGCGCGATAAATTAAACATCCCGAAATATGATTATCTTGGCTCTTCACAGACAAAAGTTTATCACAAGCATTTATGCCGTTTTGGAAAGCTTATAAAGAAAAAATACAAAGTAAGTTCAAACAGCGAAGCATTTTATAAAAAAGCAAAATATAAGCCATGCAAAATGTGCATTGTGAAAAAGAAAAAGGGTTGATTATTTAGTTTAAATTTATTGGATATATCCTAAAAATATAATAAACCAATTTTACAAATAGATAGCAGATTTGCAGAATAAATAAGTGCGCCCGCAGGCGTGCCTATCAATATGTTTAAATAAAGTGTTTTTTTGATTTTATTATTAATGAGTGTGCGAGGATGGCACAATGGTACTGCGTTCGCCTGCAGAGCGAATTTTCCCGGGTTCGATTCCCGGTCCTCGCTTAGAGGAATATTGTCTCCTAATAATTCCAACTCCAAGTTCATAGTCATATCCTTTTGTAGATATGATGCGCCGGCTTTTTTCACGGAATGGCCGGCGCGCTTTTATTAAGCAAGATTGTATTTCGAGCGCGCTCGAAATACTTAAATATCCTTTTGTAGTGGCTAAATTATGTATATAGTAAAACAAAAAGTAAATGGAAAGGATTATTTTTATATAAGAAAAAGCGTGCGTGAAGGAGAAAAAGTGCATTCAACTCTTGTTTGCTATGGAGGAAAAACAAGAGAAGATGCAGAGAGAAAATTAAATGAATTAAATTCTGAAAAAGAAAACAATAAAAATGAATTCTTGGAAAAGGGAACTGAAGAGAAAAAGCAGATAACTATAGAAGAACTTGCTAATTTCTGCAAATCAAAAGGATTTGTTTATCCTTCAAGCGCAATTTATGGAGGATTAGCAGGATTCTGGGATTTTGGGCCTTTAGGAGTTGAATTATTTAATAATCTAAAACAGGACTGGTGGAATTTTTTTGTCAAGCAAAGAGAAAATATGGTTGGAATTGAAGCAAGTATCATAAGTCATCCGAAAACATGGAAAGCTTCAGGGCATATAACTAATTTTAATGTTAATGATTATTTGGTTGTTTGCAAAAACTGCAAGAAATCAAGCAAAATAGACAAGCCAGATTTAGAAAAAATAAAATGCCCTAATTGCAGCGGAGAGTTTGATTGGGCTAATGCGAAAATTGTTGAACAGATGTTTAAAACTAAGGTGGGTTCAGAACAAACAGAAGTTTATCTTCGGGGAGAAACAGCACAGGGAATGTTCCTTGATTTTAAACAAATTATGCAGACTTCGAGAATGCCGCTGCCTTTTGGAATTGCGCAGATTGGAAGATGTTTCAGGAATGAAATTGCTCCGAGAGATTTTTTATTCCGTTCAAGAGAGTTTCATATAGGGGAATTTGAATTTTTTATTCATCCAGAAGAAAAAAAATGTTCACTTTTGGGAGAGGAACAACTTAAGTTAAATATAAAAATATTAGATGAAGAAACCCAAAAATTAAATAGCAATGAACTTAAAGATACCACGATTGGAAATATTTTAAATAATGGCAGAATAGATGAATGGCACGCTTACTGGCTCGCAGAACAAATAAGGTGGTTTTATTCTCTTGGTCTGAAAAAAATAAAAATAAGAGAGCATACAAAGGAAGAATTAAGCCACTATTCGAGTGCAACTTTTGATATTGATTATGAATATCCTTTTGGTTCAAAAGAAGTTGCAGGAAATGCCAATAGGGGGCAGTATGATTTGACGCAGCATCAGAAAGCGTCTAATGAGAGCATGGAAGTGTTTGATGAACAGACAAAATCCAAAATTATTCCTAGAGTAATTGAGCCGACATTCGGCATGGAAAGAGTTTTTCTTGCTCTGCTGACTAAATCATATTGTTATGATTCTTCAAGACAGAACATTGTTTTGAAACTTCCTGCAAAATTTGCTCCTTACAAAGCGGCTGTTTTTCCAATTGTAAAAAATCCGGAATATGAGGAAATTGCTGAGAAGCTTGTTAAGGAATTAAGGGAAGAATGGAATATTATGTATGATAAAAGTGGAAGCGTTGGCAGAAGATATGCGAGGAATGATGAGATTGGAACTCCAATGTGCATAACAATCGACGACAAAAGTGTATCTGACAAAACAGCAACGATAAGAGATAGAGATACAACAGAGCAGATTGTTGTCCGCATTTCTGAGATAAAAAAAATAATAAAAGAAGTTATTCAAGGGAAGAATTTAATATCCCTTGGAAAAATCATTAAAACAAGAATTAAAAAATAAAAAAATAATTTTTAGCTAATTTACTTTTTCTTTTTTGCTTTTTTCTTCTTTGCCATTTAAATCACCTCCTTGCCCCATAGAGCTTCCAACATGATTCTCAAGAAATTTTAAATCATGCTGGATGATTATTATAAATAATGTAATGCATTATACTTTATAAACCTATTTCTTTTTTAAATTGTTCCGTCGATAAATCTTTATTTTTATTCAGCATTTTTTATTCAAATTTAATTTTATCGCCTGCATAATAATTTTAATTTTAATTTTATAAATAAATTTTTTGGTAAAACTCTCTTTTCCGTCGATAAATTTATGATAAGATGTCATATTTTAAATTCGATTTATGATTCATAAATGGACTTCCCGCGAATCGAACGCGGATTTCTCGACTGCCAGCCGAGCGCAAGAACCATTATACTATGAGCCCGATAAAGCTTATAAAAAAGGATTGTTTTTATTTGTTATGGCTGAAAAAGAAAATTGCGTCTTCTGCAGAATTGCAACGGGAGAAATAAAAACTGAGAAGGTTTATGAAAATGATAATTTTCTTGCATTTCCCGACGCGCATCCGCGCGTTGAAGGACATACATTGGTTATTCCGAAGAATCATTTTGCAAATATTCTTGATATGCCTGCAAGTATGGGAGAAGAGTTAATTGATGCAGTAAAAAATGTTGCAGAGATAAGATTAAGGCAGGGAGCAACAGGATTTAATCTTATACAGAATAATTTTCCAGATGCAGGGCAGATAGTTATGCATGCGCATTTTCATTTGATTCCAAGAAGAAAAGGCGACGGAATTAATTTTGCCGGATAAAAATTAATTAGATTTCTTTAGAGGATATTCCCCGCCCACGATGAATTTTATTAAATTCTTGCTGATTATGGATAATTCTGTTGGTTACAACAATATTTTTCAGAATTATTCAGATAGAGAATTCTGGGCAAAATATAGCTCAATTACCAGAATTGTCTATAATTGATGTTTTATTTGAAAGAGGATAAATGATTAGTAATTGAATAAACAACCTTTATAGAAGGTTAAAAGTAAAATAATTTAAACAATAAAAATCTTTTTTGGTTCATGGCTAAATGCCCATTATAACATTCCACCAGAATTCATTTTCTTTATTTGTTTTATATTGCGAGTCCGAGGGGACCCAGAATATCATGCTCCAGTGCTTCATATCTGCCTGCAACTGGCTCGTATGTTTTATATTCGCTTTTTCTTTCTGCTTGTGTTTTTTGTTTCATCCTTTTTTAGATTATTAAATTAAGACTATTAAGTTTATAAGTTTTTGTTTGATGAGTTAAATAATACCTTTCTGATTTTATCTAAAATATCTTAAAAACATTTGAGGATCATACCAATGTTTATGGGCTTGTGGAAATCTTCTTTGGGCAGTTTCTTTTCTTAATTTTTCAACTTCCTCCGGGATTAAATACCTAGGATATCTTTGATTATTTCCTGGACTTTGGTTGAAATCTTCTGATACAATTTCTTGAATTGGTTTTCCGGCCTCTTCTTCAATTATCCTTCTTGATATAGGAGTTAATAGCATATCTTATATAGAAATTGTTAGTTTAATAATTTTTATATTCTAGTGCAGGCATGCCTGCACTGAGGATTGAACTCAGGACCTCGAGCTTATGAGACTCGCGCTCTAACCAACTGAGCTATGCAGGCGCGATTATGCAAATATTTGGGCGTTTAAAAAGTGTTCTGTTATCATGATTTTAACTCCTTAAGGTTACATATTCCTTTTATATTTGATTATTCCCCACCCACCCGCCCACGATGATTTTTCTAAAAACACATTCTTTTTGCAAACTCTTATTGAATTTTAATATTTCATCAAGACTTGTCTTTTGGTTATTTTCTATCGGCTGATAAATTTATAAATCTTGATTGTTTATTCTGACTATGGCTGTTGAAGAGGTGGTTACAACTTTAGGTGCAAATCTAGAGAATACTGTTAATACAATTTTATTTATTATAAAAATCATAGGCGGACTTATAGGAATTTATATTGTCTTCTGGATTGTTTCTGCATTCATAAATTTAAAGCGTTCAAGCAGGCTTAAACAGCTTCTTGAAAAACTTGAAGAAACAAATGAAAAACTTGAAATTTTGATAAAAAATAATAAAAAGGGAAATAAAATTTAACAAAAACTATCTTTTAAGAAGGCTTATCTCTATTGTAGAAACACTTATTTCTTTTCCATCTTCATTTTTGAAGCTGTCTGTTCCTATTTTTACAGAATCAGAGAGCTCTGTATTTTCTATTTCTTTCAGACGTTTTTTAGCAACTTCTGCAACATCGACTCCGCGTGAAACGAATTTTCCGCGGGCTTTTATCACCGCAGAATTGTTTTCTTTCAGCTGCATCATTGTTGCAACAACATATTTCATAAACGGCTTGTTTCCTATGAACACTTCATTTGTTTCTATTCTTTTAACAGATGTTTTTTCATTCATTTCCTGTTTCTCTTTGTTGACTATTGCTGCCATTTTGCTTACTGAACATTAACAGGGTTTTTAAGTATTTTTGTTTTCTGCTCTTCATATCTTTTCATTCTCGTGATATATCCCGCAATTTTATTTTTTGTACTTTTGTCAGGAAGCTCTGTATTCTTTAGCGCCATTTTATTTCCTTCAAAGCTGCTGCTAAATCCAGGCCTTTTTCCTGAAAGAATTCTTGCTGCTCTTTTTATTGCAGCAGATTTTATTCTACCCATTTGTTTAGATTAGCGCAGTTGTTTTTAAATCTTTTTGTTTATAATTTTGGTGCGCTTCGCGCACTTTTTATTTTTCAAATCTGATGACATTCTGCAAATCTGACGTCATTTATCCATTGGTCCTTCAGGATGTTTAATTGAAAAGAAATCCTCTTGAAAAGATGTAAAATAATGCAAACTTATGGGGTATTAAAGAATTGTCTTGATTCTTGCATTATACCAACTTTTAAATATTCAAAAGTGTTATTACTTTTATGCCGGTAAAGAAAGTTAAAAGCAAGCAGATTGGAAAAGAAAAAAAGACTGTCCGCGCTGTTTTTAGCGGAGAGAATATTTCCAGCAGTTCTAAATATGCGAGGGATTTGTACAGCCAGAGCCTTTTTGGCGAGTTTTCTGGAAAGAGAATTGTTTATTCTTTTTCAGAAGCGCTTTATCTTGTTGAAAAAGGGAAAATGGAAGTGTATTATTCTTCGCGCAAGATGGGATTTAATGAGCTTAGTGAGAGATGCAAGAAAGTTGATAAAAAGATTTATGTTAAATATCCGGTTTATAAGGATATGAGGGAAAAGGGATATATTCTTAAAACTGCCCTTAAGTTTGGAGCTGATTTCCGAGTTTATGATAGGGGACATCGTCCTGGCAAAGAGCATGCAAAATGGATATTATACCCTGTTTCTGAATCTTCTGAGCTAACATGGCAGGATTTTTCTGCAAAGAACCGAGTTGCACATTCAACAAAGAAAAATCTGCTTATTGCTGTTGTGGATTCAGAGGGAGACATAACATATTATGAAGTAGCATGGACTAGAATATAACCACAACAAACTTTATAACATTCAGAGATGTTTTGTATTTATGGAGCACTTAGGAAGTTCAAATCTTGAATCATCAAAAGAAAAGATTATGCAGTTTATTCAGACAAGAGGGCCGAGCATTCCCATCTCACTTTCGAATCATCTTGGAATAGACACTCTTCTGACTTCTGCATTTCTTTCAGGATTGCTTTCTGATAAAGAGTTAAAGATTAGTGTTTTAAGGGTTGGAAACTCGCCGGTTTATTATATTCATGGACAAGAATTGCAGCTGACAAAGTTTTCAGGATATCTTGGCGGAAAAGAAAAAGAAGCATATTTTTTGTTAAAAGAAAAAAAAGTTTTGAATGATTCTGAGATGTTGCCTGCAATAAGAGTTGCATTAAGGGCGATAAAAGATTTTGCATTTCCATTTCAGCACGAGGGAAAATTATTCTGGAGATTTATTGAAATAAGTGAAGAGGATGCGAGGAAAAATACTATCTTGGTTGAAAAGTTCGCTGAAGCGCCAAAAATTCCAAAGGAATCAACTGAAACAATAGGAGAGGTAGAAAAACCTGCAGGAATTATTGTTGAAAAGCCAATGGAGAATATTTTTGAAAAGTCTGCAGAAAAGATTGTTGAAAAGCCAGCTGAAAAAATTGAAATTATCAAACAAGAGATTGTTAAAAAAATTTCCAGTATAGGTGGAAAAAAGCAAAAACCCCGAGTTAATTCAGGATTTTTTGAGGGTGTTATGAATTTTCTTGAAAGTAATAATCTTAAGATTGCTAAAGAAATTATTATGAGGAAAAAAGAATTTTTAGGAATTGTGAGCACAGTTAAAGAAGGAAATGTTTCCAGTTATTTATGTGTTGCAAGAGATAAAAAAAGCATAAGTGAAAAGGATATTATCAAAGTTCTTCAGGAAGGACAGAAAGAAAAGCTTCCTGTGCTTTTGGTTTCAAACGGAGAGGCGAATAAAAAAGCAGCTGAATGGCTCGACTATTTAGGAGAGGTTGTTGGATACAGGAAGATTTGATAACAAGTAATGTTTAAATATACTATTCGATATTAATTATAATGGCTAAAAAAAGGGTAAGAAGGAATTATGGGCTGCTTGGATTATTATTTTTCTTCTTGTTTTAATTTTAGTTTTGGGTTATTTCTTCATAAACCCTGCTTCCAAACCTTATGCCTGCACAGCAGACGCAAAATTTTGTATTGATGGAACATATGTTGGAAGAGATTCAAACAATAATTGCAAATTTTATGATTGTCCTCAAATTATCCAATGCGATGCAGGAAATTTATGTGATATTGGCGAGTGCTATAAATTTTTAAATGAAAAACAGCTTTATGCTTATTGTTATCAAGGAGATCCTTGTATGAAATGTCCTTCTAAGGAATGCGACATAATAAAAACTCTTCCTGCACAGATTGAGTGTATTTAAGATTAGGAAATTTTATATATTCACTTCTGTATATTCTTACATGGCTGAGATTGATTTTTCAAAGATAGAGAAAAAGTGGCAGAAAGCATGGGAAGAGAAAAAAGCATTTCAGGTTAAAGAAGGAAAAGGAAAAAAGTATTACTGCCTTGAGATGTTTCCATATCCTTCTGGAAGCGGACTGCACATGGGACATGCCTTTAATTATACTATCGGGGATATTTATGCGAGATTTATGCGAATGAAGGGTTTTAATGTGTTGTATCCAATGGGATATGACTCTTTTGGACTGCCTGCTGAAAATGCTGCAATTAAAGCCGCGGCTCATCCCAAGAAATTTACTGAAAGCGCAATTGCTAATTTTATTTCACAGCAGAAATCTCTTGGATTAAGCTATGACTGGAGCAGGATGTTAAAAACTTCAGAGCCAGAGTATTACAAATGGAACCAATTTTTCTTTTTGAAATTTTTAGAAAAAGGACTTGTATACAGAAAAAAATCCGGGGTTAATTGGTGTTCAAAATGCGATAGTGTTCTTGCAAATGAGCAGGTGCATAATGGAAAGTGCTGGAGACATACAGATACAGATGTTGAGATTAAACAGCTCGAGCAGTGGTTCATTAAAACAACAGAATATGCAGACGAGCTTTTAGAAGATATAATAAAACTTGATTGGCCTGAAAAAATAAAGACAATGCAGAAAAACTGGATTGGAAAAAGTTTTGGGAGAAGATTTTTTGAAAAAAATAAAATCAACAAGTGAGAAAGATTTTGAAGCTCTTGAAAAAGAGGGAGTTTTTACAGGAAGTTATGCAGTTAATCCTATGACAAATGAAAAAGTGCCTGTTTATGCAGGAAATTTTGTTGTTGCTGATTACGGAAGCGGAATGGTGATGGCTGTTCCTGCGCACGACGCGAGGGACTTTGAGTTTGCAAAGAAGTATAATATTCCCATTAAAGAAGTTATCCAACCAGTTTATGTAAACACTTCAGGTTCTGATGCTTATAGAAAAAATGAACCTAAAGTAGAAATAAAGGCAGTTGTGGCTATTATAAAAAATCCCAAGAATAATAAATATTTGCTTTTGCAATGGAAAAAAAATGACTGGAGAGGTTTTGTAATTGGAGGCATTGAATCCGGAGAGGATTTATTAAGTGCAGCGAAAAGAGAAATAGAAGAAGAAACAGGATATACTGATATTAAATTTATCAAAAAAATTGAAGGGGTTGTTCATTCTAAATTTTACCATGAAACAAAGAAACAAAATAGGGATGCTCATTTTGAGACATTGTATTTTGAATTAAATAGTGATAAAAGAAATGAAATAAGCAAAGAAGAAAGTAAAATACATAATATTGTTTGGATTGATGAAAATAAGGTGGATAAGTTTTTAGTTAGGGATAATGATATTTTAATCATCTGGAAAAGATTTAGAGGACAAGAATGTTATGAGAGTTTTGGAAAACTTATCAACTCAGGCGCATTCAGCGAACTTGACAGCGACGAGGCAAAAGAGCATATTACAAAGGCACTTGAATTTAAAAAATTGGGCAAAAAAACAATTCAGTATAAATTAAGGGACTGGCTTATTTCGAGGCAGAGATACTGGGGAACTCCGATACCTATAGTTTATTGTGCTAAATGCGGAATTATTCCTGTTCCTGAAAAAGAGCTTCCAGTAAAACTTCCTGAAAATGTAAAATTTGGAAAAGGCAATCCTCTTGCAACAGATGAAAAATGGATTAAAATTAAATGTCCAAAATGCAAAGGCGATGCACGCAGAGAGACAGACACAATGGACACTTTTTTTGACAGCTCGTGGTATTATTTAAGATATGCAGATAATAAAAATTCTAAAATTCCCTTTGATAAATCAAAAGTAAATTATTGGATGCCTATTGACCAGTATATTGGAGGCGCTGAACACGCATGCATGCACTTGATTTATGCGAGATTTTTTACAAAGGCATTAAGAGACTTAGGATATTTAAAAATTGATGAGCCATTTTTAAAATTATTCAACCAAGGAATGCTTCATGGAGAAGATGGAGCTGTAATGAGCAAATCAAGAGGAAATGTTGTACTGCCTGAAGAAGTTTCGAAAAAATACGGAATTGACACGGCGAGAATATTTTTAATGAGTGTTGCTTTGCCCGAAAAAGACACACAATGGAGCGACAAGGGCATAGAAGGAAGTTTGAGATTTATCAAGAAAGTTTTTGAAACTCTCCCAAAAATGAAAACTGGGAAATCGAGCAGAAAAATTGAGAGCAGGATTAATAAAACGATTAAAGAGCTTAGCGAAGAGATAGTTGAGTTTAGATATAATCTTGCAATTATTAAGCTAAGAAAGATTTTTGAAGCAATTGAACAGGAAAGCGAAGTTTCTAAAAAAGATATTGAAAGTTTTCTGAAAATGCTTTCTGTTTTTGCACCGCATATTGCAGAGGAGATATGGAACAGAATCGGAAATAAAAGTTTTATCAGCTTGGAAAAATGGCCTATTGCAGATGAGAAGAAGATTGATTTGAATCTGGAAAAATCAGAAGAGGCAGTTGAAAAGACAATTGAAGATATTTTGAATATATTAAAAATAATAAAAGAGAAACAAGGAAAAGATGCAGAGAACGTTTATCTTTATGCAATTCCAAATGAATTTGAAAATTATAATTCTGAAGTTTTGAGCAGAAGAATTGGAAAAGAAGTTAAAGTTTTTGCAGTAAATGACCGAAGCAAGTACGACCCTGAAAATAAAAGTTCAAAAGCAAAGCCAAACAGACCTGCTATTTTTGTTGAGTGAAGCATAATTATATAAATACTTATTACTTTAGATATATTAAAGAGGTGCAAACATGCCTGCAAAAAAAAGCAATAAAAAAACTCTTATTTTCTTATATTATTTTGCATGGACTATTGGAATAATTGCTCTCGGACTTTTAATATTTGGAATAATCCGTGCGCTTATTTTATAATATGGACAGGGGGATTTACTTTCAGTGCTTTCGGCATTTTTGCTTCTTTGATAGCAAATATTACATCAGTTGCTGATAAATTGAATGAAATGAGGTAGTGAGATGCTTGATATAATACAATGGTTTGCGCTGATTTTGGCAGCAGTTGCTTTGATAAAAATAATCGTGATACTGATTAAGCCGATTTCATGGATAAAAGTTGTTGATACAGTTTATGCAATTCCTATGCTGACAGCATTTATTTCTTTAGTGCTTTCTGCAGTTGTGCTGTTTTATTTAATTGAAGCAGGATTTGGAATTGTAGATATTTTTGCAGTAATGCTATTTTTAGGGCTTTTGGCAGCTGTCGGAGTTTCTGTTTATGCAAAAGAATTTCTTCCTCTTGCAAGAAAAATGCTTAAAGACAGGACATTTGTCAAAAAATCATGGCTCTACATAATTATTTGGATAGTTTTAATTATTTGGGTATTTTATGAGATTTTTGCAGTTGCTTAAATTCTTTATTGCTTTTCTTTCTTTTTATTATTTTTCTTTTAACATTCCATTCTTTTACCTTATTTTAGGTGAGCTCATTGGTGTTTTTGTTTTATTTAATGTTAAATCAAATAATGGAGAACCAAAGTATAAATGGCGTCAGATTTGCTTGGATAATTCTCTGGGTGAGCGAAGCGAACTAAATTAAAGCGAGCCCGCAGGCGAGCGAGTCAATAATTAAATTTATATAGGTGCATGCCTTTAGTTTAAAATGGAAAAAATAGGAAAAAAGGAAAAAGTGATGGAAAAAGAAAAAGAGATTGGCAGAGTTACGCATTACTTTGATAAAGTTGGAGTTGCAGTTATTGAACTTAAGGCAAAACTTAATGTTGGAAATGATATACATATAAAAGGCGCTACAACTGATTTTGTGCAGGAAGTTGATAGTATGCAGGTTGAGCATAAAAAAATTGCAGAAGCAAAGAAAGGCGAGGCAATAGGACTTAAAACACTTGAAAAGGTAAGGCCTAATGATACGGTTTATCTGGTAAGTTAGTAAAAAGAGAATTACAATATAATTTAAAAAGGCAGGTTTATTTTTTTAATTATGGTTGGGAATTCTACTCTTCAGAATTCTTTTGATGGCGAGTATAGAGAAATTTTTGATTTAATCCAGGCCACTCCACATGCAAGCAGGGAAGAAGTTGAGGCATATCATGCACCAATTATTGAACGATTAGATAAAAATAAATTTTTTCAAGTTCCGGGCTTTGCCCATAAAAAATTACACCAGATAATATGGATGAAAGGATATTCAATCTATAATCCCTGTCCTAATGAGAGAATTTCACATTTGTGTTTTACAGCAGGCGAGAGATGCCCAAAAGCATTAAGCGGAGAATGTATTGTAGAGGGCTATCTTAGGTATGATGGGCCGAAAGCAGAAGGGGCCAGTTCAAGATATTCCTCAGAAAGAGAGCATTTTGATTGCTGGTATGCAAATAGAAAGATTCAAGATTCTTGCGGTGAGTGGGAAAATTGTGCAAGAGCAGATGCAGAGAACACTGCCCGTAGAGTTTCTGGACTGCCTTTGTCTGAGATGAGAATATAATTTGAAAAAGCTAATATTACTCAACAACTGCCTTAATTCTTCTTATTCCTGCAGCCACGCCTTCTTCTTTTATTATTTTAAAATGCCCGATGTCTTTTGTGTTTTTTACATGCGGGCCTGTGCATATCTCCCTGCTGAAATTGCCTATTGCGTAAACAGAAACAATTCTTGGATATTTTGCGCCGAATTCTGCCTGCGCGCCCGAGTTTATTGCTTTGCTTATAGACATTTCTTCTTTTATCACTTCAAGAGATTCAGATATTTTTTTATTTATTAGAGTTTCAATTTCCTTAATTTCATTTTCTTCAAGTTTTCTCGGAAAATTAAAATCAAACCTTAATCTTTCTGAATTAATATTTGAGCCTTTCTGTTTTATATTATTGTCTTTTAGCACAATTCTTAATGCTTCATTTAATAAATGCGTTGCAGTATGCAGGCGTGTTGTTTTTTCAGAATTGTCTGCTAATCCTGATTTAAATCTGCCTTCGCTTGAAGTCCTTGATAATTCCTGATGCTTTTTAAGTTCGCTTTCATATTCTTCGATATTAACTTTTATTCCTTCTTCTTCAGCAAGCTCTAAAGTCATTTCAATTGGAAAGCCGTAGCTCTGAAAAAGCAGGAACGCATCTTTTCCATTTAGATTTTTTCCTTTGAGCTGGTGGAATTTTCTCAGCCCCTGTTCAATTGTATTTGAAAATTTTTCTTCCTCAAGCTTCAAATTATCAAGAATAAATTTTCTGCTCTTTTTTAATTCAGGATAATCTGAATAGAGGGGAATAACTGCCTCTGCGATTTTGTCTGTGAACTCATTTTTAATTCCAATTATTCTTCCATATCTTATTGCTCTTCGAATTAATCTTCTTAAAACATATCCATGCTCAATATTGCTTGGAGTTATTTGATGCTTATCACCTAAGATAAAAACAGCTGCTCTTATATGGTCTGCAATTATCCTCATTGCTTTTTTTATTTCTTCACTTTCATTATATTTCTTCCCAGAAATATTTTCTATTGCCTGTATTATTGGAAGAAATATATCTGTTTGGTAATTATCACTAAGATTATTTAAAACAGCGATAGTTCTTTCAACACCCATTCCTGTATCCACGTTTTTTTGGGTTAATTCTGTGTATTTCCCGTTTTTGTTTTTATTATACTGCATAAAAACATTGTTCCATATTTCAACCCATTTTTTGTCTTTTGGGCTGAAAACTTCGGGAGTTTTTTTCCCTGTATAAAAAAATATTTCTGTGTCAGGTCCGCAAGGGCCTGTGTTTCCTGCAGGACCCCACCAGTTGTCTTCTTTTTCTAAAAAGGCAATTCTTTTTTCACTTATGCCTAATTTTTTCCATATTCCTGCGCTTTCATTATCTTTAGGTGCATTTGCATCTCCTTTAAAACAGCTTACTGCAAGTTTTTCTTTTGGAATTTTTAAAATTTTTATTAAAAATTCATAGCTATACTCTATTGATTCTTTTTTAAAATAATCGCCTAAACTCCAGTTTCCCAACATTTCAAAAAAAGTATGGTGCACTTCATCTCCAACACTTTCTATATCCTGCGTTCTTATGCATTTCTGAACATTGCATATTCTTTTTCCGAGAGGGTGTTTCTGCCCAAGTAAATAAGGAACAAGGGGATGCATTCCTGCTGTTGTAAACAGAACTGTAGGGTCATTTTCCGGAACAAGAGATGATGATGGGATGATTTTATGAGACTTTGATTTAAAGAAATCAAGATAGGCATCTATGAGCTCTTTTCTTTCCATTATTTTAACCATTAAAAACATAAGAACAAGATGTTTAAAAATATTCGTAATATGCACAGGTTTATTTTGCTTTCTACTCACTTGCTAAGAATGCCCACCAAGGTTTTTTAACAGATATTATCTCTCCTGTTTCTGCATCAATTTCTGTTTTAACTTCCATTTCTTTATTAAATATTCTGAATAGTTTTGAATCTTTTTTTCCTTTAATTTCATAAAAGGGTTTTCCTGTGTCTTTAAGCACAATTTCAACGCCTTTTTTCATTTCTAAAACTGCTATTGCTTTTTCAGAAGCAGTATCTGGCATAATTTTTATTTCTTTTTCATTTACATATATTTTGCCGTCTTTTGTTTTAATTTCTTCTTCTGTGCTTGCAGTTGTTGCATTATCCTTTTGTTCTATCTGGCTATTATTTCCTTTATCTTCGTCTTCAACTTTCTTAATTCCTGAAACAGAGATAACTCTTTTCCCCTCAATCGTTTCTATTTTCACATCTTTTTCTTTTTCAAATTCGTTTTCAATTTTTACAATTACTTTTTGCCTTTCATTTATGTTAATGTCTTCTTTGCTAAGGCTTAATTCAAAAATAGCATAGGTTTGATATGTTCCTATGAGCTTGATATTTACTTCATAAATGTTTGTTTCCTGCCCTTCTATTAAAGTAAATATATTTAATTTTTTGATTACGTCTCCTTTTTGCTTTACAATTATTGTAGCAGGATTTGGGCATGGTGCCTTAAAACATTGGACTGCTGATAAGCTTCTTAGCTCTATGTTTATTTCTTTGAACTCTTTAAGATAACCCGATTCTTGCCCAACTTTCAGATTAATCTGGTTATTTTTTATGCTGTCTGATGAGTCTGACGATTTATTGGATGTGCTTTCTGACCATATAATAGCAGTTGCTAATGATATTGAGAGCATTGCCATAATTAAAAAACTGAATATTGTTTTTGTTTTCATAGTTTTTATAATAAATTGGTGTTTATAAAATCTATTATGGGTTCAATTCTGTTTGGATTAATCTTTGTTTATAGACTTATGATAATTCTGCGAGCTGCTTCTTGATTTCATCTAATTCACGCTCTATTCTATCTTTTGCACTTGGTTCTTTTTTAAGAATTGGGGCATTTTCCTGAATATTCCCCTGAACAATATCTTTTTTCTGCTTTGGCATTTCTACTTTTGGAAGAACTTCCCCTAATTTTGCAATTTTTTCTCTTGTTTCTTTCATAGTATTCTTCAGCTTTATTTTAAGAATAAATTCCTGCGCCCGGAGAGTTTTATAGTTTTCTATTTTTCTCAGCATTACCAGAAGATTCGCGCGCGAGTTAAGCACTTCTTTTTTTATTCCGAGCGCGTTTTCATAATTTATTCTTGTATATATCGGACCTTTCATTCAGAAATCACTTCCTTTCAAATATCTCTCTGTCAATTTTTTCAAGCCTTGATTTTATTGACTCAATTTCATTTTCCCATTCGGACAATTCCTTTTCCTCTTTTAATTTGATATCCCTTATTTTTCTCAGCATTGACTCCATATCAATCAGTTTATTTTTTATCCTGCTAAATTCTTCGATTGCACTTTCAAATTTTTCGAGCTTTACAAAAATTTGCTCTGGATTCTTAATTTTTTCATTAGGGATAAATGATTCTTCACTCCCTTTCCAACTTGAAGACATTTCCATAGACTTTGGAATTTCTTTCTTTTTTAAATTAGGAGACATTTCAAAAGATCTTGGGGATTCGCTTCGCTCGACAGGAATAAATTCTGATGCTTTCATATCAGAGTCTATGCTCGATTTTTTTGTAAGGTGCGCCTGAAAAGTTTCAGATACTCTTTCAGGCATCTGTTGCAGATTATCTTCTTCATTCTCCGAATATACTGCTTCCCTTATTGTATTTCTGTTTATTTTTTCTCCAAGAGGAGAATTTGGAAAAGAAGGCAGTGCATCAGTTTTTCTGTCTGGTTTGACAATTCCCATATTTCTTTCTGCAAAGTCAGGAAGCTTCGGGAGTTCTGGAAGCCTTGGAACTAAATCCTCTTCTTTTTTCTTTTTTGTAAAGAAACCCATAGGGTTAGTTTTGAAATATTCTATTTATATGTTTTGATAAATTTAATAGTAGTTACAGAACATAGAAAACTATATTAATGATTTGCTTTGATTACACTTAATGGATATTGAGCTTCTTAAAGAAATAAGTTCTTCAATTGGCGGAAAGAATGCCCCACCAATAGTTGATATTTTATTTGACAAGAGGAATGTAAATGAGTTCATTATTGCAAAAAAACTCGGATTGACAATAAACCAAGCAAGAAATATACTCTATAAACTTTCTGATGATGGGCTTGTTTCTTCTACAAGAAAAAAAGATAAGAAAAAAGGATGGTATACTTATTTTTGGACATTTAATATTGACAGAGCACTTTTGCTTCTTCAGAAAGGGCTGCGCAACGAAATTGAACAGCTTGAACATCAGTTGAAGAGCAGAGAGATAAAAAGATTTTATATTTGCAAAATCTGCAATACAGAAATTACAGAAGAAAATGCCCTGCTTAATGATTTTGCCTGCCCAGAATGCGGGGAGATTTACGAGATGAATGACAATAAAAAAGCAGTAGCAGAAATTTCTTCTGCTATAAAAAAAGCCGCAAAAAAATTGGAAGAAGTTGAAAATGAAATAACTTTTATTGAAGGCAAAAAATTAAAGAAGCACGAGCGTGAAAAGAAGAAGCAGGAAAAAGATAAAGTTGCAAGAAGAAAGCTTTCTAATGAAAAAAGAAAACGCTCACGAATGGCTTCTCTAAAAAAAGCCCATGCAGGTAAAAACTCAAAAAAGATACAAGCAGCTAAATTAAAGAAAAAAACTCCTAAAAATAAAACTAAATCAAAAAAATAGAGAGATGAGAAATAGATTAAGAAGATATACTGCAAGGAATGTACTAAATACAGGCAATTTTTTTAATAGATTGAGCGTGACTATACAGCTTATTTTTGCAAATATTGTCTTGTTTATAATCGGCTCCGTGATTATATGGACTAATCCTAATTTTATTGATTATATTGCCCTCAATCCCTCTTTTATTATCCATGGGAAATATTTATGGACAATCATAACCAGCATGTTTATGCATGCGAATATTTTTCATCTTATGATAAATATGTTTGTTTTATTTTCCCTGGGAAGTTTCTGCGAAAAGATTATCGGAAGCAGAAGATTTTTTTGGTTTTACATAATTTCAGGAATTGCTGCAGGCATTGTTGCAGTTATTTTTCCTGTGTTTTTTGGCTCAACATCAATAGGGGGTATGATTTTCGGCAGTCCTGATATGCCTGGAGTAGGAGCAAGTGGAGCAATTTTTGCAATTGCAGGGCTTTTTGTTATAATCACCCCAAAATTAAGATTTTCAATAATCTTTCTTCCATTTTTTTCACTTCCGGCATATATAATGATTCCTCTTGTATTGTTTTTAACTTGGATTGTTTCTGCAGGAACAGGACTTCCAATAGGAAATACTGCACATTTTGGGGGGCTTATTGCAGGAATTGCTTATGGGGCATATCTTAAAAATAAATACTCAAGAAAAATACAGCTTTTGAATGAATCAATACAATGAAAAAAAAATTAGATAAGAAAAAGAAGCATATTAACAGAGTTAATTTGAAGCAGAGAGATAATCGTGCTATTGCTGTTGGATATAGAATGGCATTTGGATTTATCAAATATTCAAGACATTCTATATTTTCTGTTACAGCCATATTGCTTGCTTTTTTTCTTGCAGGATTTTTATTTGTTTTTCTTGCGCCTGACTTTTTATTAGACATTGTTTTAGCATGGCTGAAAGAGTTTATTCAGGGAATTCTTGAGGAAACGCAGGGGCTTGGATTTTTTGGAATGGCAAGATTTATTTTTATTAATAATGCCTCAATTGCATTTTTATCAATTTTGCTTGGATTTTTTCTTATTATTTTTCCGCCAATAGGCATATTTTTTGTTTTGCTTCTTGCTTCAAATGGATTTATTATAGGGCTTGTGTCAGGGCTTGTTGTTTCAGAAACAGGAATTTTAAGCTTATGGCGTCTTGCGCCTCATGGGATTTTTGAGATTAGTGCTGTTGTAATTTCTTTTGGTATAGGATTAAAAGCAGGGCTGTTCGTTTTTCATAAAGATAGATGGAAAAGACTGAAGGTTTATATCAGAGATGCTCTTCTTGTGTTCTTTCTTGTAGTACTGCCTTTGCTTTTAATTGCAGCATTTATAGAAGCAGGGCTGATTGTATTTTTCGGCGGATGATTTTTATCTGCTAACATCCAATTCTTTTTTCACATTTTTGTATCTTTTCATTTTTTCTTTTTATCAATATTATTTTCCATTTAATATTAAATTAAACCCCCAAGAAATCAAGGTGCAAAGCAGATATCAGATTTGCAAAAGAAGAATAGGCGAATGAAATGAGCTGTTAATTAAGGTTAATTTCTCAAGTCGCTTATTCCGAGCAAAAGAAGCAAAAGTCCTATGAAGAAAATCATCCATACAATTCCGCCTTTCAGCACTACCCATGTTGCAGCTGCCCATGTTGGAGTATAAGCTCCAAACACGCCTATAACTGCGATTAAAACAAGAATCAATCCAACCGCGATTTCAGTCCATTTGTTCATATAATTAATGGACATTTGTCCTTTAAAAAGTTATTTGCATTTTAAGATATACTCCTTGTATTTGGATGGGTATATCAATTGATATATAAAACTTTCTATCAATTTTTCCTTATAATAACGATAAAAATCAATTTTAATGGGCAATATTTATATATCTAAAAATATAGTTAATGTTCATGAAACGCTTATTTATAGCATTAATAACTTTCTTTATATTAATCCAAGCGGCTAGTGCAATAGAAAGCTATCAAGCAGAATACATACTAGAGAAGAATTATGCTTCTGTTAATTTAGGCTTTGAATTAGCCGAAAAAGATTATTTTGAATGGAACCTCCCGGATGATGCTAATGAAATAAGTGCAAATGTCAAATATGAAGTCATTGATTTAAAAAGCTATAAAAAGCTACAAACAAAGGACAAGGCAAGCTGGATAAACATAAAATACAGAACAAGCACTGTGATTGAAAGAACTAAAAATGATTTTTTTATTTTAGATTTATCAGATATTGATGCTAAAATTATGGATGTAAAGTTAAAGCTTCCTGAAGGGGCTTTTCTTGAATATGACTCAAGCTCGAAAAAAAACTCTATAATACCTAAAACACAGTTCGTAGGCATTGATGGGAAGAGGATAATAATAGAGTGGAAAGATATCTCAAAAAATGCAGCAATATTGGTGATATACAATGCAGGAATGAATTATGCGATTCTGATATATTCATTTATTGCTATTGCTTCCGCGATTGCCATTGCCTTTATCTTAGGAATAAAGCTAAAGAAAAAAATAGTTAAAAATGATTTGACAAAGAATCTATTCGAAGAAGAGAAACAAATAACGGAAATATTGATAAAATGCGGAGAAATGTGGCAGAAGCAATTGGAGATAAAAAGTGGCATCAGCAAAGTAAAACTTTCTAGAAAATTGAGAGCTTTAGAGCAAAAAGGAATAATAGAGAAAATCCCTTATGGCAATACAAATAAGATAAGGATAAAGGGCTAGTTTCATCTTGTTTCATATTATTTCACAAATTAATTAAATATAAGTTCTAAGAATGTTAAGGCTATGAATAAAATTATGGAGGCAACAATATGAAAAAATTAATGAGCATAATGCTAATAATGTTGGTGGCTTTGATGCCATTCGCTTTTGCCCAAGAAGCAAGCGTAACAACTGAAGAAGAGAACGGAATAATGCCCGATTCTATACTTTACGGATTAGATAAGGCATTGGATCGGATAAGCCTGGCTTTAGCGTCCGATAAACCTGGAAAGGGATTGGAAATCGCAAAAGAAAGAATATTTGAAGCTAAGAAAATGGCCGAAAAGGCTAATGAAAAAGGACTGCTAAAAGCAGCTAAAAGTTATAATAGTTCTATAGCTGCTGTGGAAAAAGCTATAGAAGAGATTGAAAGCAATGGTGATGCTGAAAAAGCAAAACAAGCTATGGAAAAGATTTCTGAATTACAAAATAAAGTTGAATCGCATTACCAAAAAGTCGCAGAAATTAAAGATGAAATTTTAGAGAGGCAAAGAAAAGTAATGGGCGCAGAACAGATAGCTCATTTGGAAGAAGTGTTCTCAAGGATAAAAGAAAGGGCTCGAGAAATGGAGAATAAGGCAGACACAAAGAAAGAGAATGCTAAGACAAAATATAAGGCATTGAGCAATAAAAGTGAAAATAAAGTCAATGCTGAAGAAAGAGCAATAGATGAAAAAACGGGATTAACTGCCGGAAGAAAAGAAAGAGCTAATGAAATGATTGCAAAGGCGGAAGACGCTCTTCAAAATGCAAGAATAAGATTGGGCCAGCCTGAAGTTATGCAATCTGCTACATCTCGAGAAAAATCATTTAATCTTGGAGCAGTTAATGAAGCTGCCGGTGCTCAAGCAACTAATGCGGTGTTAAGCCGTGAAGAGATAGATGCAATAATGCTCCAAATAGAAGATTTACAAAATCTGATTTCAAGAGCCAAAGAAGCTAGTAATGAAAAAATCGCAAGAGACATAGCTGAAGAGATAAATGATTTTGGATATGATATCAGTGTAGCAAAGAAGATTGGAGAGATAACCTCTGAAAATATGAGAGAAAAATACAAGGCGCATAAGAAGATTATAGTAGAAAAAAGCAGAAGTGAAGGAGGGCAATAAAATGAAAAATAAATTATTTGCGATTTTTGTACTCCTAATGTTTGTTGCGACAATATTTTCCGGATGCGAGAATATATTGCCTGGAATAAACAATGAATATCAGTACAAATTTCAGGAATTAAAAAGATTTGAATCAGATACAGCTTTCGAGAAAGTTTTTAACGAAAGCAGAAATTATGAATATGGCGGTATATATAGAGGGGATGTGCCATTAACGCAGAATGCGGGCGACGCAGCTTCAGCTAAGTCCGAATCTGCTGATTCAGCATCAGGAAACGTATATTCAACAACGAATGTTCAAGTTTCTGGAGTTGATGAGGCAGATATCGTGAAAACTGACGGCCAATATATCTATGCGATATCGCACAATATATTGCATATAGCAGAGGCATATCCTGCTGAAGATGCAGAGATAATCTCAACTATAGAAGATAATAACTTCTACATAAATGAGATGTTCATAAACGGAGATAATCTTGTGCTTTTCGGACAGTCCAACTATAACGGCCCATTGTTAAGCACTGGTGCCGAAGGAGTGAAAGCTGAAAGAACACAGACAGGTGTAAACGGAGATGCATCCTCTGAAGTAAAAATATCAGCAGATTATTATTATCCGCAACAATGGTATATGAGTGCAACTTCAGTAAAAGTATACGATATTTCAGATAAAGAGAAGCCTGAGTTCTTGAAGAGCTTTGATTTTGAAGGAAATTATCTGACTTCAAGAATGATTGATGAGGATGTCTATTTTGTCGTGAATTCGTATCCTCGCTATTATGGACCGGTAGCTAAATGCAGTGATATGATTCCAATGTATAGAGAAAGCATAGTTGAAAAGGAGAATCTAACAAAAGAAGATTTTGTACCTTCAAAAAAATGCATAGATATAGGATATATCGACCCTGTACAAGCAAGAAGCATACTGACTCTTGCTTCTATCTCTTTGGATGATTTAGAAGCAAAGAAGGAACTGATAGTAGGATCCGGAGAGAATGTTTTTGCATCTCAGGATAATTTGTACATTGTGCAAACTATGTATCCAAACTATTATTGGAGACAGTATGAGTCTGTTGAAGATGTAGGAATGCCTGTCAATGATACACAAATAAAAGAAGATATGACACAAAAGACAGCAATAACAAAATTCCATCTTGAAGACGGAAATATAAAATATGTAGGCACTGGCAAAGTCAATGGAAGAGTCCTGAACCAGTATTCAATGGATGAGTATGAACTGAATTTTAGGATAGCTACAACCATTGATGGGCAATGGCTCGGAAATGGACAAACACAGAGACCCACAAATAATGTATATGTGCTTGATCCTGAAATGAATCTTGTTGGAAAGCTTGAAGAGCTTGCACCAGGAGAAACAATATATTCTGCAAGATTCATGGGTGACAGAGGATATATGGTTACTTTCAAGAATACAGACCCATTGTTTGTAATCGATATGTCGAATCCTACAAACCCCAATGTGCTTGGAAAACTCAAGATTCCGGGATACTCTGATTACCTGCATCCCTATGATGAAAACCACCTCATAGGAATAGGCAAGGAAGCTGAAGAGGCAAAATCTGAAACAGGTGAAGAAACTGACTTTGCGTGGTATCAGGGAGTTAAGATGGCCATCTTTGATGTGACTGATGTAAGTAATCCAGTAGAGATGTACAAAGTTACTATCGGAGACAGAGGAACTGATTCTCCCGTATTAAGGGACCCTAAAGCTTTCCTTTTTGACAAAGAAAAAGGACTGCTTGTGCTACCAATAACTGTGAGAGAACATAAAACTCCTGCGCAAAATGCATGGAGTTATGGAGAAGTAACTTTCCAAGGTGCTTATGTCTATAATATTGACTTGGCTAATGGCTTTGTACTTAGAGGAAAAGTCTCACACGTTGAGGATGACCAAATCTATATCAAAAGCGGTTATTACTTTGACTATTGGAACAAAGAGATAAGGAGAAGCCTATATATAAGAGATGTGCTGTACACAATATCGGAATCAGAAATAATGATGAACAAACTAGACGATTTAAGCTTTGTCAATCAGCTTTATTTCAAGCAGGAAAAACCTGTAGGAGATATTGTAGTGGGAAATTGGCAGGAGATAGAAGAAACTCCTGCTGAAGTGGCAACTTCAACAACGCCAACACCTAAAGAAATAAGCCCAGTAAAGAATAAATCTCTTGAAGATAAAATGGCAGATAAAGTTCTTGCCTAATTTTTTTATTTTTTTTATAAAAATATTATTATCAAAACGGCTAAAATTCCCATATTGCCAAAATCTGCAATTGATGTCGTAATTGGAATCAAAAAATTATTTGGATCTTCATTATTTTTATAATAATAAACTCCAGCAAATATTGAAATGATAAAAATCAGGCATATAAGGAACATAACGTCGATTAAACTGATAATCACTATTTTTAAAGCAATATTGAAATCTAACCCCTTTCCAAGATAAGACATCAGGAACGAAATTAAAAGAGAAAATATCGTTGTTATAATTGATATAATCATTACCTGGCAAAATATATTTTTTAGTTCTGCATTCTTAAATAATTTCTTCCCTACTTTTCCTTCATGGAGAAGAGTTGTAAATCTGGAAGATATAATTGCACCATAAGCCCCAATCATATTGTTTAGTGCAGGGAGCATTATAACTAGGGGGATAAATGAAACAAATAGGGGCTTAATAAATTCAAGTGCGAAACCTCCGAGTGAACTTATTATCGATGCAAGGAATAAAATTTTGAGGCTTTCTTTCATTATTGTTTTTACAACATGAGAATGTGGCCCATATTCCTTAATATAAAAAAGAGTTTTTCTGGAGATATTGTATTTTTTATGGATATGGTGCACCAAAGGATGATGCTTTTCCCTTCTTATGGAAATCAACTTTTTTATATGCTTATTAATGTCATTCATACTATCACCAATGCTAATAACAATGCAATAATGCTTGTTATATCCCCTGTTGCACTGACAAATGGGCCCATTATATTATTTGGATCGTGTCCCTTCTTAAAAAGGTACAATGTAGTGAATAATGCAAGAGGCACCTCAATCAAATTGGCAATTACGCCTGCAATTAATGGGAGCAAAATTATTTTTGTTGTGAAAATTCCAAAGATATAATAATTAAAAGCGAAGGCAAACAGCCCCAATGAAAATGAAATTATTAACGCCAAAAATAATGCTGCAATAACATTACCTTTAATTATTTTTGTCTTTATATGATTCGGTTTTATCACATGGATAAATAATCCTGAACTTATTCTTGCTGATAGGGTACCGCTAATATTACCTCTCATTTCAAGAAAGCCTGGCAGAAGAACAAGTATACCTGGTATTAAGAATATTTTATCAGCATATATTGCCAAAATAATGCCGGCAAAAAGGCCCCCTGATGTTGAAATCATCGATGATGCCAGGATATCCTTAAAATTTTTATCGAATATCATAAAAAATCCTACGTTAAATGATTATTTATACTTTTCTAATAAGAACTACCTTGTTATGTTAAAAGATTCAACTTCTTCTTTCAATGCTTTAGCCTTCTTGTTCTTTTCAAAATGCTGCCTTACTGGATTTAATATTTCATTTATGTATTTAGCGGCAGTGTTCTTTAAGTCTAAAGGGTGTATCTTGCCCTCGCTGAATAGGCTTTCTAATTCATGGCAATTATTCAGTTCTAAATCTCCACCGAATTTGCTTGAACGCTCAATTTTTATTTTTTTATATTTTTCGAAAATAATATACTTCATATATTCTATAATTGGGTTATCTTTAGTTTTTCTTTCTGGACAGTAAGCCTTAGAGATTTTTCTTTTTACTTCCTGCTCAGGATCATGCATAAATATTGCTGTGTCGGGCTTTGACTTGGACATCTTCATTGCAATCTTTTTTTCTATCTCCGGCAGGTTTTCTTCAGGTGGCTCCTGCAAACCCATAAGCATATGGTGGTGCACAGCAACTGGCTTCCAGAAACCCAAAGAAGGCCCAATTTCTCTTGCAAGCATATTGACCTTCCTTTGATCCATCCCTAACTGGGCTATATCCACACCTAAATGAAAAATATCTGCGCATTGCATACAAGGATAGAATATCTGAGAAGCTTGCAATGACTCTGATTCTGAGCGGCCCATAATCTGGGAGCATCTTACTATGCGATTCAATGTTGAATTGACCGCAACTTTCATGACTTTTTCCCAGTATTTCTCATCTTTAACCAAATCAGAACCCCATACAAATTCTACATTAGTTGTATCTATGCCTGCGGCTTTCCATACCTCAATGAAATATTTTCCAACTGTTTGGATTTTATCTAAATCTCCGCCTAACTTATTATTTGCTAAAGCGTGCCAGTCTGCAACGAATATCTTGAACTTGCAACCAGCCTTAATCATCTTATTAATATTAATAACTCTTAATGCCCCTTGAGCAATGTGAATTTTGCCTGAAGGCTCAAAACCATCATAAGCTATAGGGTGCTTTTTTTCTTCAAGAAGTTTTTTAAGCTCTTCTTCTGTGATTACTTCCTCTCCGACTTCACGGATGAGATTGAACCGGTCTTCAACATTCATTGCAATCTATTATAGATAAATGTAATTAATAAACCTTTCTTAGAAAAGTAGGATTATGCAGTTTAATAAATAATATCCCGTCGGGCGGATTTGAACCGCCGACCTTTCGGGAACCGCTGACCATCCGTCATTCTTAGCTTTTATGCTTTAAGTCGGGTGGTGATTTCATCTACAGCCGAAGGTTCTACCAGGTTAAACTACGACGGGTTTAGACTAGAAAATGATATGGGCCATTTATATTACTTTCGGTTAAAATAAGAATAAAATAAAAGAAAAAATTTAAAAATTAAATTTTTCGCCGAACTTACCGATAATTGGCAGTTGTTTCTGAGTTCCTGAAGCCGCTGAAATCAGACCCATAACCCATAGGACAAAAATCAATATGCTACCAATTGGCAGTATAATGAACCAACCTATAACGGGTATAACTGTTCCAACGACATTTATTATCACTGCTGCAATGAATAATACCAGTGACTGCTTTACATGAAATCCTGCAAATTTATTTTTCCTCAGCTTTTCATCAACAAGATACCAGATAAGCCCTATTGGAAAAATCCATGCTAAAATTGCACAAATTTTACCTTGTTCAACATCAGATACTGCTTGTTTTGGTACCGACTGTTTTGGTGCCATTTTTTTTGATGCCATTTGTTTTCACCTCTCCTTTATATTATTGAGATATTTGATTAACTTAAATATAAATCCTTATTTAAACTTTTTCATAATTTTCAATAAATTTATGACAATTAATGAGAAAAAAACAATAAATAGCGGCAAAACTAGGAGATTATAGGCCAAAGCCTGCTGGAAATTGCCATGAACTAGTGCTTGTGCTGCATGAGTAAGACCACAGGCAGGGCAATCACAATTCGCAAAAAAACCAGTAGTGGGGCAATTACCATTGAAAAATAAGGGTAATATATATGTCTTGAAAATACAATGGAAGGAAGATTTTTGCAAATATTGTGCGGGCAGAAAAAATAACGTAGCCATAATAAGACAGAGATTTATTACGATTGCTCTTGGTGTACCAAAACTAATAAACTCGAGAAAAATGGCCCATAATTTCTTTAGATACTTAAATAAAATAAAAAAAATTAAACCCATTCTATATCTTTGAAATCGTGCTTCAATGCGATTAATATCAAATCTATTAACCACCAAATACCACAGCCACCCATGGTTATCAATTTCAAAATACCGAGACCTATGTGCCCCATGATAAACCGGTCTACACCTAATGAACCGAATAATATACTTATTATCAAAGTAAGCACCCAATTCACTTTTCGCTTAGCCATATTTTTTCACCTCTTTGTATAATATTGATATCTATATTGCAATAACCTATTTAAATATTTTGGAGAAAATAAGCCTGATGATGACAAGTTTCCACTGAATCCCTTCAAAAATTACCGGTCATTAAATTTGGCTATTAATCAACGGACGGATAAATCAGGTGAGCGTAAAAGTTCCTTTTTTTAAAACCGTCTTGGGATAAACAACCATCCCTTTTTTATCCATAATCTTGAAACTAACAAGCCTTTTTTTAAAATTTACCCCTCTCATCTTGAGTATCTCGATTGCGCCCCCTCTATCGCCTTTATTGTATATCACGTTGTATATGACAATTATACCGTCAGAGAGAAATGAAACGGCCTCTCCTTCTTCCTTGTATGTACTTCCTATATGGGTTGGCGTGGAAACTTCCCTTATCAAAAAGGTGGTTATTCCATTTTTTTCCAAATACCTAAACAGTTGCTCAATATAAATTCTGAATCTGGATTCCTGACCTGAAAATGCGCTTGAGATACTTGTAAGCGAATCAACCACTATAAAATCTGGCTTAAAATCTGCAGGAAACAGGACTGGGTCAACATCAATTAATAATTCTTTTTTTGCTGCACTCAGCAAAGCTTCTACGCTTCTTGAAACGTCAAGTGCATCAAACCGGGTTATCCTCAGCTTCCCTTTTTTTATATATTCATCAACGGGCCACTTAAAATTTTTCATGTGCTCAATGAGCCTTACCTCTGGCTCTTCAAAGCTCATATAAAAACATTTCTTTCCCTGCTTGCACATCCCATCTATGGCGGCGAGACCAAAAATGGTTTTTCCAGAACCTGGCCCGCCTTCAACTAAAACAGCGTATCCTGTCGGAATCCCATAACCCTGTTCAAAAAGCGAGTCGAAGCCTTCAAGGCCTATATGTATGTAAGTCTCTTTGCTCCCGCCTGCTCCAACAGTGGGCTTGCCTTTGCTGATCTTCTTTATATTCCTAACCATCTGTTTTATGCTCTTAATCATGGTGCTCTTTTTATATTAGGTAAATTTCCTACTTTTTAAATCTAACTCTTTTTTTACCCCTAATTTCTTTCTCACTGCCAATATTTTTTGCGCCAAGTTTCATCAGCCGTTCATAAATCTCAGGGAGCTGTCTGTCAATCTCTTTTACCATCTCTCCGAAAACCCCTATCTTTATGGTATACTCTGTTTCGGACATTATTTTTTTCTCGAAGTAATCGGACTGCGTCTTTTTTATCAAATTATATATTGAGGATTTTCTACGAGCTAAATTCCTCAA
>JAGVXO010000005.1 GCA_018303755.1 Candidatus Pacearchaeota archaeon | reverse complement strand
AACATCCAGCTTTTCAAGAACATTTATTACATCACAATTTCCAACCTTGATGTGATAGCAGTTTTTATTATCTTTATCCTGCACAATCCCGCTTGCATTTGAAGTTGAGAGAACAAATACAGTATTATTCTGATGTGTTGTGCAGTCAACATAAGAACGGCTGTAAAGCTCTGCCTTTTCCCTGTTGTTCACAGCAGTTTCAAGTTCAAAACCAATTCCAGTCATCACCTGCCCAAAACTCACAAGAGCAACAGTTGCATCAGAACAAGTGTTTAATTCAGAATCCAAATCAATTGAAAGATAAACTTTTTTAGTTCCTATTACTGAAACATTTCCTTCAACAGGCACATTAACTTTTCTCGGGTCGTTTTTAAGATTAATCTTAAAGTTCTGCATATCGCCATTATAATTTTTTGCAGTAATAAGAGTTGTATAAATAGGCAGTTTTCCAAACATTTCCTTTTGCCATGTTAATCCGGCAAACTCAAAACTTTTTGTCCCTGACGCGAATTTATATGAAAGATATAGGGAAGCTATTGCAACAATAATTATCAAAGAAACTATAATAACTCCTGTGATAAAAATCCTGACATGTTTCTCCTGCTTTTTTATCTTATCTTCCCCACTTTCCGCTTTTATTTCTTCTTTATCCTCTTGGATATGCTCTTTCAAATCTGGCTTATTGATTTTATGCTCTTTTTCTTCTGTCCTGTTTTTTTCGTGCTTCTCTTTTTCCATTTTGTTTTTATCAAATTTACTGAATTTCGAATATTTTAAAAATTATTTTGTCTGAAATAAGCGCCTGTTCTGAATAAGATGACTCAATAAAGACACAATTTTCTGTTTTATAAGTTTTTATGGTGTCTGATATCTTAAATACAATTACGTTGCTTGTGCAGTTTTTTTCTGCAAGATTATCATTATTGCATTTCTCACCTTTAAGGCAAACATCAGAAGAACGGGCAATATAAGGCGCTAAATTTCTTAGAATTTCTGATTTTCCAGAATCATATGCCTGCGTGTCTGAATAATTAATAAAGGCAAAATAAAGAGGTTTGCTGTAAATTTCAGATATGGAAAAATTAAAATCGGTTTTAATATCCTCAGTTTGTTCTGGATTATTAATAGTTGTCAAAGTTGCACTGCCTATTTGCGCCTGCCAAACATTGTTTTCTGTATAGACAAAATCTATTCCATTGTATGAAATTTTATTTTCAGGGTTTTGTTCAGATGGAGAACGGCTTAAAAGCGCAAATCCTAAAGTGCTTATAACCATTAAACCAACAAAAACAAGCCCAATAATTATTTTATTTCTCTTCTGTGCTCTTTCAATTGTCTCTTGTGTCTTTATTTTCCTCATTTATATAGTAGAAAAGCACCTCTTAAAAAGCTTTTGAAAGTCAAAAGCTTTGGGTGCAGATTATTCAGAATGTCTTATAAAACTCTCTTGAAAACCAAATGTTTATAAATACGATGAGCATTAAAATATTAATAATTGTCCCTTTATGGTTTTACCATATCGGGACTTCTTTTTTTAGATAATAATTTCTTTAGATTAATTGAATCATCGCAACAAGTTCTAAGCCGATATGCAGAGCTTTTAGGAAAAAAGGCATTTATCACCCTTTTCCCTTTTGATTGAACTATTTTTATTGCAGGTATAAAATCTTCATCTCCTGAGACAATAATTGCAATATCGTAATTGTCTTCGTAAGCACATTTTATCATGTCTGATGCTAAATGAATATCATCGCCTTTTATTGCAAAGCTAATTGAACTATCTTTTAAAATAGTTTTATTTAATCTGCAAAGAACAACATGGAAATTAGATATTTTTCTTAATTTCTCCAAAAATTCTTGATGTTTGATATATTTTTTAGGGTTATATTCTTTATCTATAGCAACTGACTTAAATAATTCCCCAAATTGTCAGTTGATATATTCGAGAGAACAAAAAACTATGGGGGGGATATTTTGGTCTCTCGCTATAATTCAGCGGTATAATAAAAAATACCAATTATCTCTCTTTTAGTTTCCAAACATTCTATAATTTCTTCAAAAGAAATTTTTATGTTGTTTCTCTTTAGATTGTGGTAAAGATTGCTACCATCAATAAAGATAGATGCTCTTTCTTGCTTTTTCTCCATAAAACTATAAGATTAGAAAGATTATAAAATCTTGTCATGTCCTAAGACATTATTTTACACCAAAAACACATACTCTCGTCATTCGTGTTAAAAAAATAAAAGAAAAAGAAAAAATTAAATATATTTTTATGCTAATGCAGCGTCGCTTGCAGTTGTTCCAACATACTTCTTTCCAGCAGCTATTTCAATTGTTGCTGTTGTCAATGCTTTTGCAGCATTTGAAGTATCTTGTGCATTATATCCTGCAACAAGTGTAGCAACTTTTGATGCAGCGTAAGGTGATGTGAATGTCTCAATTAGATACTTGTCTGTACCTACGTTTGTAAGTGTTGTGAAATCTGCACCACATACGACCGCAGTATTTCCAGTAAGAAGTTTAGCTGCAATTGTATTTATGCAACTTCCTCCTACAACAATCAAGTTCTTTCCAGAGACACTATCAATCTGGCTGTCTTTAACAGGAACGATATTTCCTGTGCCGTCTGTTGAAACAGATGAAGCTAATGAAGAAACGTAAATCTGTGCATATACCTGATCATCTGGATAGCTTATTGAAGCAAATGATTGATCAGTATCACTTTTATCTACAGTAGCGATTGTTCCCCATAAATCAACATCTTTGTACAAGTCAGTATTGCTCTCAAGCTGGACATCATCCCATGAAGCGTCAGCGCCCCATGTTCTGTCGATGTCAGAAACACCTACTCCTGCACTGCTTCCATCATAACCTGCGTCAAGTGTAACTACTATTGCTTCATATGCACTATTATCATCTTTTTCTTCAAAGATGATTAATGCAGGCCTTATTATATTTGTATTTCCGCCAGGAGATACAAGATATATTTTTGTTTTGTTATCAGCGTCAGTTCCTGTGTTTGTGAAGTTGTATACTAACTGTCCAACTGTCGCAGCAACAGAGCTTAGTCCTGCAGCAACAGTCATATTGAGGTTTGTTCCGTCAATTGTTGCATTATTTTGATTAAGCACAATAGCTGTACTATCATAACCATTTCCATTTGGAATTTTAATGTTACTTCCACTCAAATTTTGAGGGGTTGTAACTGCTCCGCTTGTATAGTTAAGCAAGTCTATTGTTTTTGGCTCATAAAACCCAATTAATGCTCCTTTTTGAGTTTGTATTGTTGGATACATGATAATATCGCTTCCAGTACTATCTGGATAACCTAACCTGACAGTTCTCGCAGCTGAAGCTAATCCTGCAGTTGCTGAGAAATAATTAACATCGTAAGTCTTTCCTTTAAGAACAACACTACCAACACCTTCAGAAGTTATTGTAGCCTTAATAGTCCCTCCTGTGAATACATCTTTGAATTCGACAGAGTCATCACTATAACCGGTTGTAGCATTAGTTATTGTTGTTACTTCGAAAAGTCCTCCATCGTCGTCATTTCCCACCATTATGTAATCAGATCTATTCGCAGCTTCCATTTCTGCAACGTGTATTTTCTGATTACTTGAATCTGCTAAGATCATTCCTCCGCCTGAATCTGTCTTGTTGTAAACCCAAGTTATTGCACTACTTGGAGTGTTTCCATTATAGTCCTTAAAGTTTACAGTCATTTTGTCAGCTCCTGAGTTTTTAACATCAATCACTTCCCTTGTGCTATCAGTATCTGCAATATTTAATCCTGGGAAATCAACTTTAAATGAACCAAATACCGGGTCAGTAAAAGATTTTCCTGGAACGATTGCATTTTCGTCATCATTATCTGCAGCAATCTGAATAACTAACTGTGTTATATTCCCAGTGATAGTTGTATCAACAAAGTCTACCTGAGTACCATCAACAGTAGAATCATCACTACCCATTTTTACAGCATTACCGTCTTGGAATGTAACTTTTGAAGCTCCTACAATTACTTCAGCAGAAGATGTGCTTGTTGATGTTGATTCATCAGCAAGGTCTACAGCTACTTCAAGTCCTTGTATCTTTTTTGATTGAGCTTCACTAACTTCTTTTGAATCAGATGCTCCTGTACTATCAGTAACTTTTACTGTAGCAGCACTATCTGTTGCAGTTTTAAGTTCAACAGTATATGTGCTTCCAGCAACTGTAACTGTTTCTACTGGATTTGGGTTGCTTCCACCTACAACTAAGCTTAATTTTTCAGATGACTTTAACAAGACAATTTTTGAACTTGTTGAAGCTGAACTAATAGTAAATTTCTGTCCAAACAAATTAAGAGTTTGCCCTTTTGAATCTGCATGAGTGAAGTTTACTGCCTGGTCAAATGTCACAGTAGCATTATAAACATACTGTGTTGTTGCAGTAGTTCCTAATCCCAAGTTTATTGTAGGGTCTTCATCACCTGTTGGTTCTTTTGCAAATTGCACAATAGGATTACTTCCTAAAAGCAATCTTTGCTGATAAGTTGAATCTACATTGCCACTAAATTCTCCTTCAGCAAGTACTGTCGGAAGCTCATTAGCTGTTAATGTAGCCCTATTTATGTTTATGCTATCATTCATGTAAATCTTAGACGAGCTTGTGAACAATGGAGTAACTTCTCCGCTTGTTGTAACTGCTCCTCCGATTGAACCAGTTGCTAATTTTGAAGCAAGGTTTGCTCCGATGTCAGTTGCAGCAACTAAATCTGTTGAAGCAGCAACACCTTCCTGTCCTACAACAAGAGCAACGTCAGATGAACTACCTGATACAAAAGGCGCTGGGTATGATACCGCAGCTGCAATTCCGGCTGTTGAGCCGAACATTGCTGCGCTTGCGATTAATGCAGCGACTTTTTTAAAAGTAAATTTCATATTTTTTTAACCTCCTTTCATATTATATCGCATTTTTCGATGCAATGCATCGGCACGCTGCAACAATCCTAATTAAATCTTGTTGATTGTTCCAGCAATCAATAAAGTCATCGGCTATTTAATGTAAAAATTTTATAGGTTTATAAAGTTTTTCACTAAGGGCGATTAAAGGCATCTCAAACACTCCTTTTTAGGCAGTTTATTTATAAACCTTTCGTTGTTACTATATCATTATACACTAATAGAAAAAAGTGTTTCCGAAAGGTTTATAAGCATATAGGGTATCATTTAACATATATTAAGTTTAATACCATATGTTGATAAAATATATATTGTATATATCTTGTCAAAAAAACCATATATATTAAAATAGCAGGAAAACAACCAAAATGTCTGAAAAAACAAGGGTAATTGAAGTATATGAAAAAAGCGGGGGCTTTGCCTCTGTATTTAGGAAATTTGTAGGTGCAAAAAGTGACTATAACACACAAGATTTATCCATTCTAAGAAAATTACTAAGCAATGAAAAAGCGCGTCTTCTGAACATAGTAAAAACAAAAGAGCCAAAATCAATATATGAACTTGCAAAAATTCTTGAGCGGGATTTTAAAAGCGTGAGAGATGACATAGTGCTCTTGAAAAAGTTTGGGTTTATTGACTTGGTAGAGGGGCATAGTGGAAAGAGGAAAACGCACAAGCCAATATTAACTGCAAACAGCGTGACGATTGTTGTGAGGATTTGAAAAGATGAATATAATCTTAGAATAGTTTAATAATTTCCGCCCTAATCTCCTCAAATTTTTTATCATCAATAATTCCAATCTTCATAATTATCAAATTCTTTTCTATACTAAATAGTTTATCTGCTCTTATTCTGCTTGTTTTTAATAATGTGCCTTCGCATAAATCTTGCTGACCAATTATAACAGAATACTGCTGATCTTTTATTAAACTTGTCAAGGGAACTACAACACAATCATTTCCTTGTTTGTTAAAAACATTATTTGATACAATTAAAGCAGGCCGAACTTTGGTTCTTTCCATATCTGAAAAAGGATAAGGCAACAACACTAATTCTTTTTGATTTATATTCATTTTAAATATTGATTCCAGATTTCATCCTCTTTATTATCCCAAACTCCTTTTAAAGAAAGCTCACTAAATTTTAAAATATCTTTAAAGCTATCTTTTAGTCCTATTTCTGTTCTTTCTACTTTTTCTAATAAGATTTTTCCGTCTACTTGCAATAAAACCAATTCATCTCCTTGTTCAATCCCCAATATGGCTCTTACACTTTGGGGAATTGATATTTGCCCTTTTTCTGAAACTCTGATTGTTTTCATCATAATAAATAAGTAAGAATTTCCTTACTTATAAATCTTTCCATATCCTGCTGGTTGCCTGTTTTATTTCTTAAATCCTAAGTCCATTTCCACATTGGTTATTTATATACTTTAATTTATATTTAGGATAAAAGAAAACTTAATTGAAAAGATGTAAAATAAGGAAAAATTATGGCGTGTTAGCAAAATCAGTATTTCACTCGCTTTTATTCTTCAAGCCTTTAATCTGTTTGCAAATTCAATCAACCGGTGCATAGCAGATATCCAATCTTAGATTTAAGATTTTGCCAGAACCAGAACTGAACTGCAAATCATTGTATTTAAGAGAATAAGGGCATTTATACTCTCCTGATTGAGAGGCAGAAATATCTGCTATTAGCTTCTGTTCTGTATCGTCTTCTAATTTTAAAGAATAATACCAAATTCTTGAGCCATTTGCAACAGTATAAGTTGAGCTTACTAAGTTATTTAGAGTATTATGGAGAACTTCGCATTCTGCCCTTGAATCAATACAGATTCTTCCTTCATAGCATCCTGCAATCAACTGTTTAACGCTCTTATAGTTATCTTTATACTCCTCACAATCAGAGGTGTAACTTGAAATAGAGTTTAGAAAAGAGGATATTTCAGTGCTTTGCTGTGCATTGGCTGTTGATGGCTGTCTTAATGAGATTCCCAAAAAAATGACTGCAATAACTGCAACTAAAACTATTATTAAAACAAAGCCCACTATTTCTTCCTGTGCTTTTTTCCCTGAAATTTTGCTGATTTGTTTTTTCATCTTATTTTCTATTCTTTTAAACACCCCATAACTTTGCCTTATTTTTGGTTGGTTCATTAGGGTCTATTTTTGCTTAAGTTATTTTTCATTTTTATTTTTCCAAAAATTTATATAATCTGTCACCCATATTCATATTGTGGGCCAATAGTTTAATGGTAAAACATTTGTCTGTCAAACAAAAGTCCCGGGTTCGATTCTCGGTTGGTCCACAACTTTTTAGAGGTTTGTTAACCATAAAGTTTATATATAAAGGATTATTATAAATAATGTTTGACAGACAATTCATTAAACTAACCGAACTCGGAATTTTTCTTTTTCTGTTTTTTAGTATTTGATTTTCTATTTTCATTTTGCACTGTTATCTTTAACTCCAACCATAATTATTGCCAATTCACACTTTGTAAAGGCGCTTTCAGCGCCTTTTTCCTTTCTGCATAATGCAACATAGGAATAAGCAGAAGAAAATTCTTTTTCTGTGAATAACTTTATTTTTGTGCAGTCAGGATAGTTTGAAATTTTGCATTCTACATCTTTATCTGCAGGATAAATTTTCTGCACAATAATTCCTTCAATTGAATTTCCAAAAAGCTCTTTGTATTCTGTTTTTCCCCTTAAAATCATCAGTTTATCTGCGTCAAGCGCATTTGGAACGCCTTCATAATTAAACTCCGGCATAGAGGAAATTTTCATTGCAATTCCAACTGCTCTTTCATTTTCAAGGAATTTTTTTGATTCTGCCAGTCCGGAAGTTCTTATTGCGAGATAAAATAAAAGCACGAGAACAAAAAAGAACACCAAAGCTACAAGCATAAAACTCATCTGCTGTATTTTCAACTGCGCTTTTTTGTCTTTTTTATTTATTTTGAGTTTCATTTTTTTCTAACATTTCTTGATTTTCCCACATTTTAAATGAGTTCATTGGAATATTCTTTTTTAATTTTTTTGTTTTCATTGTTTAATTTAATACCTAATGATTTATTGGACTTTCTTTTTATCTCTTATTTTTATTGTTTTATTAAAATTTATTTGATTATTTTTTATTTTTACTTGTTTTTAGTTTAAAACAACTTACATGACAGCTCTTTATTCTTTTGTTCAGCCAGTTGTGCTAAAATTGAGATGCTTGCCAAATCTTTTGAAGAGATATATTCTTTTGCAGAGCTTGATAAAATTTCCATATCTGGCTGAAGAGCAGTATTGCATCCTCTTACAGAGATAAAACTGGCTTTTTCAGAATAAACCTCGGACAGCAAAGATAATCGTGTCATAATCCTCTTTAAATTGCATTCATAGTTTTTTTCAGAAGAGAAAACTGCAGGATACAAAAGCCCTCCTGCAAAATTAAGTGTTGAGCTTCCTTTTTTAACAGCCCCATTTGTGCAGGAATTATCAGAGCATATTACAGAAATATTGCAGTTTGAATTAAAACATACTCTCCTGCTTTTTTCAGGGCAGTCGCTTAAAGAATCAGAGATTATAATATTCGCGCTGTTTCCAATTGCAGAAAGCTCTTCTTCAATGCTGTCAGGCGGGTTTGCAAAGCAATAAGTTTCTGAATACATTGAAATCGCGTCTGCTGTTTTAAATGGCATTTTTACAGGATTTATAATAAAGTAAATTTTCTTTCCCTCAACGACATCTTCTGCAAAAAGATAGGCGGTTTTTTCTGATAATGCCCCTCCTGGTTTTGACCATTCATCTTTTAAGCCAAATTTTTCTGAAAAAGAAACAACTGAATTTCCAAATGTTCCCTGATTATTGCAATTTGTGTAAATTCTCGTTGCCTCCTGCAATTCAATTGAATTTGCCTTGCCAGACTCTAATGATGTCTGTAAAGGGTTCATTATATTAAGAAAACTTTTTGCTGTTTGTGTATTTATCTGATATTCACTTGTTGAGATAAATCTTGTTGCTGTGTAAATTGCCAGAAATAAAATAACTGCGCCCACTATAATTGAAAAAATCCATGCAAATGAAAATTCCATTGCTTTTTTATCCTTAATTATTTTATTTATCATTGTTAGTGATTATTTGTCATGCTGCGCTGATTGTTACTAATGTATCTGAAAGCGACTTTTGCAGGCGCAGTTTTATTTCTTTATTTTTTAATTTAATGCAATAAGGATTTGAATCTTTAGTTATTTTTTCTATATCAATATGCTTTATTTCCAATGGCGAGAAGTTTGAATCAGAGGCAGGATAAAAATGAAGGTTATTAGTTTTACTTCCTGAATATCTTTTAAGCTCTGCTGAAAAATCCTTAAATTCTCCCTTTGCCTCTTTTTGCTGGTTGAAAAAACAGATATACTGCAAAGTTTCAGAATTTATTTTTTTTGAGAAAACAATATCTTCTCCGCCTGCGCTTGTCCATATTCGGTTTATTTCATTCTGCAAGTCCTTTATAAAAACGCCTGTTTCAACAAGTTTTCCGATGTTCATAAAATGCATTATTGCAAATATTGCAACAAAAAGAAATACTGCAATAAGAATCACTGAGAATATCATACCATAGGACAGCTCTAACTGCGCCTTTTTACTTCTTTTCATCTTGCCTCTTTTATCAATGTAAATACAAAAAGCAATTATTAAAGGTTTTGCATTTAGGAAATTTTTTAAAGTATAACAAGTTTTATATAGGGAATGGAATTGGCTTATTCAGAGCATTGGAAAAGAAAACTAAAATATAGAAAAGACATAACCGATTACATGATAGAATATGCTATAATCAATTCAAATGAACTTAAAGATAAATATTGGGAAGATGCTCTTAATGCAATAAGCAGGATTCCTCCCTCTGGCAGAATACTCAAAGTGATATATAAACGAGAAAAATCAAAGTATAAAATAATAAGCGCCTTTTGGCTTGATTAAAAATGGAAGAATGGTATGACAAGGAAGAAGATATACTGAATATTGAATTAACTAGTGAGGACTATTGGAAAAGCATAGAACTCCCAAATGGGGTAATTATAGATATAGACAAAAAAGGAAAAATAAAGGGTTTGGAAATTCTAAATGCAAGTAAAATATTCTCTGGTGATGTCAGAAAAGTAATTGAATCTGTTTAATTCTTAAATTGAGAATGAAATACTTATTTTGCTATCATCCAATAATTCTGCCTTATTTTGCATCACTAAAGTGTGGAGTTTGTGTTTGGGTTTTGGGAGAACCGGGAAAAATCTATACATTTTAACTCCAATCTAAAGATTGGAGATTTTTCACGAGTATTAATTCAAAATTTATTTAACATTCAATTAAATTATTTTAAAGAACCAATATATGAATAGTGTCAGATTTGAAAAAATAAAGAGGTGTGAGATAAAAGAGTATATAAAATTAAGCACAAACTACTTGCTCTTGAATCGGTTCTAATACATTTTTCTTTGTTAACAGCCAATCAAGTTTGATTAGATTTTTCACAAACTCGTTTTCCATATTAAGCTTATAATAATCAGATTTGCCTATTTTCCTAGTCTTGCAAACAATTCCTGACTTAATAAAATAAGGGAAAAAAACTTTAATAGAATTATAGCTTACATTGCTTTCTCTTGCTATTTCTGTTAGGGGATAATCAAAAAAATGAAACCCTATTAAAAAATCAAGCACCCTTAATTGAGGAGTATCTCCAAATTGCATAAGAAAAAAACTTTTATTTTCTTTGACTTTCATTTTAAATTATTTAGGAATTTAGTTATTTTATCAAGGATTATCTAAGTTTATAAATCTTTCTATAATTTATATTTAACTATCAAAAATAGAAATATTTAAAAATATCAAGAATATAGATAACTATGGCATCAGATTTAGAAAAAGCACAGCTGATGTTGGTTTTAGCAAGAAGCAAAGGGAACTGGGAGGCGAAATATGATAGAATAGAGCATTTCAAAAAATTTCAAAATTTAAAAGAGATTATAAAAGAACTTTCAAAAAAAGGCTGGTTGATTGTTCATACTAAACCAAAGTTTACTGGACTATCATTAGATACAAGATTTAAAAAAGAAATAATTGAGTTTATTGAATCAAATATCCCCCACATAAGAGGAATAATTTCTTAAATAATTTCTTATTCTTCATTATCAGAAGTCCCTGCAGGCGCAGTAGGCGACAAAATTATTGTGCATTGTGTAGGATCGGGCTGTTTTCCGCTTTCGTCTTTACATTTTACATAATATGTTTGCTCTGGAGTCCATGATGCCAGATGCACTTTTTTATCATCTGACGGCTCGTGAGGCATTGGATTTCCATTTCCTGCATCTATATCAAAGTTGCACTTTACATTTGTATCTGTTGAATATCTGCACTCTGCATTTTCATCGGTAATTATTTTTAATCTGTTTGTATCATACATCACTCTTACAACTTGTGGAGGAAAAGTATCTACAAAAACTGTGAAGTTTGTAACTGCACTGTCTTGATTTCCACCCAAGTCAATGCATTTAATATAATAGTTGTAAAATCCAGAAGTTAAATCCTGTGACTGCTTATGTTTATAGGAATTTGTTTCAAAGAAAGATATGAAATTATCATTATCTGTGCTGTAATAACACTCTGCTTCACCTTTGTTAAACCCATTTTGTGTCTGAAGCTCTAAATCGATTGTTACTGTTGAAGTTGCACCTGAAACAGTTGTTCCTGCAACTGGTTTTATTGAAGTTTTATCTATGTTTAATGGTTTTGTTCCTAATAAAGTAAATTTATAGCCAGTTGCCATTTTGTTCCTGTCTGCCTTGTCTTTCCACGGCTGGTCTTCGCATTTGAAATAGAAATTATTTTCCTGGCTGTCCTTAATTCCTGACAGAGTTGTTTCGCATTCATATAGCATATTCGGACGTAAATCAGTCAAAGAGTTGTAACATTTCATTTCATTTGGCATTTGTTCAAATGACTGGTCTGTGTCTCTTGCCCACCTGCAATTTGTTGGTTCGTTTGTATAAACAGAAATTGTTACATTATCAACTCCTGAAGCAACTGGCTGTCCGCTTTCTATGCTTGTTTCTTCTATTGCAGGAGGAGTTAAATCAGGGCCTTCATCAACGCAGAATTTTATCACATAAGGGTCTTTGTTGTAATACCCGTTTTTGCTTGAGCATCTCACATACAAATTGTAGTTATTGTCGTTTTGTATTTCTAATCCTCCTGTTGTTTCATTATTGGCAGTTGCTATTTCATCTATTGCTCTTGGATTTGGAATGTTCATTTTTTGTGAGTGGTTGTAATCATACAAATTTGTCTCTCCGAAATAAAATTCCATTTCATCAAAAGTTTCTGTCATCTTTAAACTTAGTTTGCATTGTGCGGGCTTGTTTGTTTGTATTCCAAATTCAATTGGACTAAATGCTGCAATGCATCCTGAAACTGCGCCTTTTGGAGTAATTGAAGTTCCCCATGAAGGAGGACGAGGTTTTATGTTTGTGTAAGCATAACCCTCTGTTAAAACTTCTTTCCAAGGCGCAATATTAGCGCTTGTGACATCTTTAGGATTTCCCCATATGCATAATTCTTTGTCTGTTCCTGCATTCACAATTTCGCACGCCTGTCCTAATGATTTGCAACGATATTCAGAACATATGTGAATTCCATCATTGCACTTTTCACAATCTTCGCCTCCAACAGGTGCTTCCCAAGGAAGACAATTGAAATTTACAACTTTGTATTCTTCTTT
>JAGVXO010000004.1 GCA_018303755.1 Candidatus Pacearchaeota archaeon | reverse complement strand
TATAATGAGATAATAAAGGACAAAAGGTTTTCTAAATTAAAGATTGAGGCAATTTCAAGCTCGGGAGTAACAAGCAAAAGATAATCCCTCATTACTTAATGATTTGCTGAACGAGATTTCCATTAGAAGAACGAGAGACTACATAATTAGCAATTATCCTGAAGCATTTATTTATGTTGATTTGCCAAATGGCGAGAGAAAAGAACAGAAGATTATTTTCCCAAAAAGAGTATTAGAAAATGTTAATTATGAATTAGATAAGGCTTACAAGGGGATGTATAGAGAGATATCTGGAACAATTATTGACTTAAAAATGGCTTACTATAAAATTCTGGAATATAGGAGAGAAGGATTAAAATCTGAAGAAGAAAGATTATTATTGGGAAGAATGATTGCTATTGGTGGAATTTTCAAGACTATTTTGCTTAAAAGGCTTGAAAGCAGTGTGGAATCATTTAGGTTAAGCATTTCTAAGCATATTGAATTTTTGGATAAGCTAAAAATCTATCTCAAAAAAGGAAAATTATTGACAAAAGAAACTTATTTCAAATACTTAATGGGAGCAGACGATGAGTTAGAGGAAGAGGATTTAAGATTAATATTTGAAAAAAAGGAGATAAATTTGAAAGAATATAGGGAAGAGGATTTATTTAATGATATAGAAGCGGATATAAAATCACTTACAAAACTTCTTGAAAAAGTTAAAGGTATTAAACCAGAAGACGATTCAAAATTAAAAGTATTAAAAGAGAGATTATTGGAATTGTCAAAAGACGAACAAGTTGTTTTATTTACATATTATGCAGACACTTTAAATTATGTTTATAATGAGATAATAAAGGACAAAAGGTTTTCTAAATTAAAGATTGAGGCAATTTCAAGCTCGGGAGTAACAAGCAAAAATCCTTCACAAAGAGAGAAGATAGTTTCTGATTTGAGGGAAAAGAAGATTGATATTCTATTAAGCACAGATGTTCTATCAGAAGGGCAAAACTTGCAATCAGCAAAATACCTGATTAACTATGATTTGCACTGGAACCCAACAAGAATGATTCAGAGAGCTGGAAGAATAGACAGAATAGGCTCTCCTTATCCGAAAATATTTGTCTATAATTTCTTCCCAGAAGAAGAATTAGAGGAATTATTGAAACTTGTAGAGGTTTTGCAAAACAAAATAATAGATATTGATAAATCCGTTGGATTAGACCAAACAATTTTGGGAGAGGAGATACATCCAAAAGTTTTTGGAATCATAAGAAGGATTAAAGGAAGAGATGAAAAGATATTTGATGAACTTGAAAAAGAGGCATTTGGCGGGGGAGAGAAATTTTATCAACCATTAAAGGACTTTTTGAAAAATAAGTCTGTTGAAGAGTTAGAAAAAATTCCTTACGGAGTATATAGCGGAATAAAAAAGAATAAACTTGCTGGAATATTCTTTTATTATAAATACGGAAAAGATTTTCATTTTTGGTATTTGTATGATAATGTAAATAACAAGATAAAGTCCACTAATAAAACAGAGATAATAGATTTTATTGCCTGTAAGAACAAAGAAGCAAGAGTTATTCCTAACTTCTTTGAAAAGGTTTATGACATTAATAAAATAATTTTTGAAGATATTGAAAGAACCTATAAAGAGATTGAGTTAAGCCAGACACAGGACTCAAGATTAAAAGAGATTAGTAAATTAAGAAGTACTACTTTTATTAAAAAAATGATAGATGCCATAGAAGAAGAAATTAGGGCATATCTCAATGAATTTCCTGAAGACGATTCTATAGCCAGATTATGGGATGTTGTAATGAATAAATTGGTTTCTGTGCCTCAGACTAAAAAGAGAATACAAGAGTTAAGGAAAATTTGGAGAGCATATCAAAAGGACGGAAATTGGAAAAAAATGATTAAAGAATTGAATAATTTCCTCATAGAGAAAGGGGTGTTCAAAAAGGAAATTGTTGAGCCATTTGATAAATCAAAAGTCAAATTAGTTGCAATAGAGTTTATTTCATAGTTTACAAAAGAAGAGACGGAGATTGTTAAAGATTTTAATAAATATTAACCTTCTACTTCTCGAATACTGTTTAGACAAAAAGAAAAGTTTTCGGATAGTTTAAGACTATTCAGAAATGGTTCTTAAACCACCAAAACCCTTAAAAATACTGCCTGCCTTAACAATTTATGGTGAGTGAATTTCTTGTAGGAGTTGGTTATCCTGCGCTTCTCGGAGGAATTGGAGGGCTTACAAGGGGATTTATCGGCTTGCTGAAAGCATTGAGCTTAAGAAGAAAAATTTTATGGGGATATTATGCAATAACTGTTTTGGTTGCAGGAGTTATCGGAATTTTTACAGGAATTATTTTTAATTTTGATTACAGATTGAGCCTTCTTGCAGGATATGCTGGAACAGATATTTTAGAAGGAATTTATAAATCATTCAAAGTTGAAAAAACATATATAAAAAAGAAATGAAAATTTATATAGAGATAACCGACGAACAGGAAAAAATACTTGCGAGGCGGGCAAAGAAAAATTTATTCACTATTCAAGAACAGATTGAGGATATTGTAAGAAGAAGCTGCATAAACTCGCCTGCAAAGGCATCAAAAAGCACTAAAATTGATGATGCACTTGTTGAAATATTTTCGAGGGAAAAAAGAGGAAAATGGAAAAAATAACAAAATTAATTATTGTCTTTTTAGCAATTATCTTAATCTCGGTTGCAGGAAGTTTTTTTACAGATACAACGGGATGGTATGAAAGCGTAAAACCTAAAATTACGCCTCCAAATTATGTTTTTCCGATTGTATGGACGATTTTATACATAATGATCGCACTTTCAATTTATTTTTTCTGGACAGGCAAAAAGAAAGCAGGAAAAGATAACTTAAAACAAAGAAAAATTATTTTCACTGCTTTTGGAATAAATCTTTTTTCAAATTTCTTGTGGAGCGTTTTGTTTTTTGGATTTCATCTGCCATTAGTTGCATTTATTGATTTGATTATTATCTGGATTTCTGCTATTTTTCTATCGATAAAACTCTGGAAAATTGACAAAAAAGCAGGTATTCTGCTTTGGCCTTATATTTTATGGGTTAGTTTTGCAGGACTTCTTAATTTTATGATTGCAGCAGGAATGCATTGAACAGAAAAGAATTCTTATTTTCTATCTCTTAAAATTTTTGAGGTAAGAAAAATAACTGCTACTCCGGCGAGAGTTATAAAAATGGCAGTGTATGCTTCTGAAAGAGCGCTGCTTGCTGCGCTCGCAAATTTATCTACAATAGAATAAGAAGCATTGTAAACTGCATTTCTCCATGAAAAAGCAATTGTAAATCCAATTGCTGCAGTAATTGCAAAACGCAGCTGGCGCTTAAATTCTTTTTTGAATGAGCGCCTGACGCGAAACACTCTCGGGCTTGTTCTCTTCTTCTTTTTCATTAATACAATAGGAATTTTAAGTTTTTAAGTATTCTCAAAACTATGCTTGAAAAACGAAAGGTTTAAAAAGGACTACTTAATAGTAAGAAAATAAATTAAACGCAAAAATAAAATGAAAGACAGAATAAATTTTACAAGAGAAGAAGAGAGTCTGCTGGCAGACATAGAAGAAGCAGTCAGAAGTGCTAATGGAAATTCTATACTTAATGCAAAACTTAGAAAAGGGCTCGCGAGTGCATATTCTCTTGGAGTAGTTGGCGGAGGAAATGGCACTCTTAAAAGAATTTTAAAACAAGAAAAGCAGTATAATGATTCTCATGCTATTGCAAGAGCAGCTGTTGAAAGAGAGTATGCTGCCCAAATACATTAATTATTCTCTTAACACAATACTCTTTAAATTATATTATACTTGAATGTCTTCCAAGAAAATAGATCGTTTCTATGCAAGGGAGTAATATAAAAAAAACAAAGAGAAAACTATTTAGGACATTCTCCATATGTATAATATCCTACTTTTTCATCTGCACATGCATGGCAGCTGCTTGAGTAGGTCCTTGCGCAGGGATATTTAACACATCTTATTTTATCTGAATCAAACCATCCGCAGACAGGAGCATAAATCTCTGTGCAAACCTCTGTGCTTCTTGAGCTTTCTGAACAAAAGGCTTTTTCTTTGTTTTTATCATCAGGCAATTTTTTTTCTGGAGTATATATCTCTATTACAGGATGAGTAATAAAATATGCAATAAACCCAATTAATAAAATAAGAAGTAGAAATAATATAAGGGCAAAGAGAGTTGCTTTATCTGACTTCATTTAGTCATATAGCATAAGAGATATTTAAATCTGCCGAAGAGTTCAAAAGTATTCCTCTGATCAACCTGAACAAACGCGCGTTTAAACAGCTGTTTAAAACAGCACATCAAAGAATATTTTGCAGGATAATTTAATTTATAAGAGCATTAAAATTATCTGCTTAATGAATATTTGGGCAGGAGTTGTTTTTGATGCAGACGGCACATTATTAGACAGCTGGCCTGCGCATGCACAATTTCTAAGAGATATGAGTCGCGCGCATGATTACAAATTAACTCTTCCTGAAACAGACAATATTAAAAATTGGAGAAAATATGCCGGCAACCCCATGGCAAAAGTTCTTCAAAATTGCGGTTTTGCAGAAAGGGCTGTGCTTGAAATATTAAAAAGATATGAAGATGAGTTTGCAGAGAATTATGAAGTAAAACCTTTTGAAGGCATTGAAGAAATGATTGATTCTTTTGAGAAGGCAAAAATTCCGGTTTATATTGCTAGTTTAAATACTGAAAGAAATGTAAGAAGAGGGCTTGGAAGGAAATTATCCAAAAGATTCTCTGCAATTTATGGACTTGAAAGCATAAATAAACATAATGCCCAAAGAAACAAAGCAGATTTAATTTTTCAAGAGATTGTCGGTTTTTATGGGCAAGGAATTTCGCCAACGCAATTTTGTTATGTTGGAGATAGTGAAAGTGATTATTGGGCTGCCTATGACTCTGGAACACGATTTCTTGGAGTTAGTTATGGCTGGGATTTAAGAAAAGGCGATGAAACAAGAATAAGAAAACAAGGTTTTGTACATCCAATTATGCTTGCAAGCAGTCCGCAAGAAATTGCAGATATGCTATTGAAGAGAGATTTAAAATTTCAAAGGCCTTATAAGGAATAAGCTGAAAATGAAAAGAGGAGTATTTTATGACTTGATTGAACCTTTGCTTAAATATAGATATCCTGGAATTTCTTTCGGAAATTTGTGTGCATTTACAAATGAAATGTACGATGAAATGATGCTTGGCAAATTTGGAGAGGATTTTGCAAATTCTCCCTTTAGTGTAACAGATGCAATAAAAATGAATGAAAAAGTCAGAAGAAAAAAGAAAATGTCTGATTATGAAAAAGACATACGAAAAAAGGGTTATAGGATTGCAAGAGAATTTGACGCTTGGAAAAGATATCCTAAAGAATATCAGGGCTGTTTATTTTAAGTTTTAGTAAAAAATACTCCTGCTAAATATTTTTGTCTTTGATTAAAAGTTTTTGCATAAGAAAAATTATCTAATCCTGATTAAAATTAACAAAAAGCAGTGAAAAGTGTTAAAATAGTAGTGCGGACAATAAACCTTGTGCGAATGTTTAGAAGATTTTTGGGGTTTTTTGGTGTCTACTTTCTAATTTTTTAATATTTTTATATACTACTTTTATGTATGCTAAAAGTTTTAAGCGTTGATTGAATGTTTTATCTGCCTGGAATATGTCCTCCGTCAGCTTTTATTAATTCGTAATCTTCTGCTTGGGCTAATTGAATTTCTGGCGAAGAAAGGGAAGAGAATTCACTATTTCTTGTAATAAGAATATCTGATAGGTCTCTTAATTTTTTTGCTAAAAAAGCAGGAGAGTGTATCCAAATAAAGCTTCTTGAAATATCTGTTAAAGAAGGATACTTTTTTTGATTGCCTGGGAGAGAATAAAAAATAGGATGATTTCCATAGTCATATTCTTCTCTAAATTCAAATAAAGATAAATCCTCTCTTTCAAGATAAAGCCCTTTTCTTAAAGGGACATGATTTGCATCTCTTATTATCGGATGTTTTGAAGAATCATCAGCCATTTTATCTTCTTTGTCTGTTTAAACCGGGCTTAAAAGAATTCCAAAGTTGTCAAGAAGCTGAAGAGTACCAAAAATTAAAAGATAAATGCCTACTGCAAACCTAAGGAATTTTGGGAATGCTAATACTAAGATACCCAAGATAATTGCGATTATTCCTGACAATGTGAAAAACATTCCGGCCATATTAAAAATAAGGCAGGCGAGTTTTTATAGTTTTCTATGCTACAAGGCATATTTTAGAGTAAATCCTTATGTGCTAAAAGATTTTGTTTTTGATTAAAGGTTTTTGCAAATTTAATTATTTACTTCTCTCCAAACTCTTCAAATGAAGAATTTGCATCACTGCCATCATCCCCTCCTATGGTATTTGCTCTGCATCCTATGCAGCCAGGATTTTTTATATTATGTATGTGGCTAAATGGGGAAGGTTTGAAGAAAAGTATTTCTTCTAATGCAAACGCTAAATTGTCTGCCATTATTTTAGATAGATCTTGGATATTTGTGACTCTTGTTAGAGTCTGGCTTAAATCTGGAGTCAGTTTAGTTTGAGTATGAATCTTTGGGGAAGTGTAATAATAGTGCCTCACCTTTTCTACTTCATCACCGAGAACAACATTATAAAGGATCACAGAGTGGCTAAGGTAAGGTCCTTCAACTATTGAATGTCCAACAGCATCCCTTAAACTTTCGTCAGGAATTTTTGTTGGAATATCTCTTGAATTTCCCTCTCCTGCTCCACCATATTCTGCACGATAATCCTTTGGCGATTGAGCCATTTGCCCTCTTTTACCTCCTTTTATTAACTAAAATTTACCCACATATAAAAAGATTTCTATGGTGCAGTTATCCTCGAGAAACAGCTGTTTAAGGGTGTTTAAACAGCTGTTTAAAGTCAAATCGTCGGTGTTTAAGGTGCGTAATGCCATAAAAAATCCATGGAAATGAATAAAATTTTAGAAAGATTTAAATAGTAGTTATCCTCTATAAAAATATGTTTTTTGGACTTTTCGGAAAGAAAAAAGAAATTGAAACCATAAAAGATGAGGTTAAAGGTTCTTTTGATAAGGTTAAAGAGGATGTTGAACGTGTTGGAAAATGGATTGTGCATCTAAATAATGAAGATATCTCTATAAACACCCAGCTTTCTGGATTAAAAGAAGAAATATCGACGATAAAAGATGACCTAGAACAAATAAAAGATGTGATGGCAATGTTTAATGAAGGGGTGTCTAAACAGCTGTTTAAAACAAACAGGCGGGTGTTTAACAAACAAACAGCTGTTGAGGGTGTTCAAACAGCTGTTCAAACAGCTGTTCAAACAGGCGAATTTCTGGGAATTTCAAATTTATCAGTTACTGAAAGAGCGATAATTTGGGTGATAGCAAATAGTGAGTTAAAGCTTAGCTATGAAGACATATCTGCAATGCTTGGAAAAACTACTTCTACAATAAGAGGACAAATAAACAGCATAAAACAAAAAAGTGAGGGATTAATATATGAATCAAGTGAGCCAAATGGCAAAAAGAGGGTGTATATTCCTGAAGAAATTAAGGAAAAAGTACTAAAAAAAGCGAAAGTGAGGGTTAAAAAGGAGAAAAATGCTCAAAAATAGAACTAAAAAGGAGAAAAGTGAGGGTTAAATGATAAAAAAGATTGTAAAAAGAATGGGCAAATCGGTAAAAGGTGAGCTAAAATAAAGAATGGGGTAAAGTGAGACTAAAAAAGAAAAAATAAGCTAATTGAGGAAAAAGGTGTAGTTAATAATAATCCAAAATAGGTAAAAATAAAGGAAAAATGTAGTTAATAGATAAAGAAATCATGTAGAAATAAGTGCATTTTAATTAGTATTCGGTGAACCGCAAAATTAAAGAGATTTAAGTGCTAAAATCGTATCTATTGAAGCTAATTTTCTAAACTCTTCAGGAATATGCAAAATAATACGTTTATTATTAATTTTTTCTTTGATTATGGGCATTCCTTTATTAATAATCCTCTGAATATAATCCCGAACAGAACTTTCAGATATAGAAAGATTCGTCGATAAAAGGGGGTAATCTACTAAATGTCCTTGCTGTTCTAACAAATATACTGCTGAAAAAACCTTAATTTCCTGTCCTGTAAGACGCTTAACCTTTAATCGTAACTCTTTTTTAAGAGAGTCTAGCTGCTCTAATACTAAACCAGGATTAATGAAAATTGAAGAGTCCTTAGGAAGAATAGGGGGATTAGTAATGATTTTAGAAGAATTATCTGTCGAAGAATGTGTCGAAGTGTCTGTCTGTCTGTCTGTCTGTCTGTCTGTCGAAACCCCCCTATTTCCTATGGAGATGTTGTTTTCTTTGTTTTTTAACCCTTTAAAGGCATAATTATCTGTCGAAGAATGTGTCGAAGTGGTAATATCTGTCGAATTTATGTGCTGGATTGTTGGATTAGGGGGCATAATTGTCGAAGGATGTGTCGAAGCAGATTTCAGAAGTAAATCCTCTTTTTTAGATTCAAAACAAGATAAATCAGAGAGTCTTTGAAGTATTAATTCCTGATTTGAATAAGAAAGTTTTGTAAGCTCAAGAAGAATCTTTTGGATAGACTCCAACTCTTGTTTAAATTCTGCAAAGGTGTTATTTAATATTAAAATATCCTCTTTTACTTTTAAAAATGCCTCTTTAATCTGATCCATATCCTATAAGAAGAATATCTGATATTATAAAGATTTATTGTCTAAACTGCCAGAATAAGTCATATGCGCCTCATTTGAAAGACGCCAGCGGATTCGCCTAGAATACTCTTCTCCTGAACTATTTTTAGTTACTGGGATAACAAGCCCTTTTTGTACGAGGTTTGCCAAAAGACTTTTTGTAAACTCTTCGTCTCTTGCCAATTCTCTTGCAATATGTGCTGTAAAAACTGATGATGGAAAGCTGTCAAGAAGCACAGAAACAATCTGCTCTGAAATTCTCTTTTTTTTCTCTTCTGATATTTTTGGCATAAAAATAAAACATTTTAATTCTTATATACTTAACTATAAAAACAATTGATAAAAACCTGTCCAGTCTAGAAAAGAAAGGAGGTATAAACTATTAGATAAGATATTTTACTATACTTAAAATAACCTTATCCTGAACAAGAGTATAAGCCCCTATTATCGCCAGAAAAAGAGATAAAAATTTAATTAAAAATAAGAGGAATGCACATTTAATTCATTTGCATAATGAAAAGGTATTTGCTTTCTTTAAAAGGCATTATGAGAAAAGAGTATATAAGTAATTTGAAGGGTTATTTTTCCTTAGAAGAACTTTCAGCGCCTGTAATCCTTGGAATAGGGATATGTGGAGGAAGATTAAAATCTTCTTCAAGCTGAAGCGCCTTGAGATTGCACCTTGATAAAACCACATTCATAACAAGAATTCTGAATTCTTCGGGAATTTTTTTGTTTTTCCATTCAGAAATTATTTCTTTAAATAAATTTTTATCATCAACTTCAATAATCGCAGAACCTTCAAAATCTAATTCTGCAACAGCAGAGTCGTAGATTATCTTAAAATCATAACTTACATCCAAGATATCCTTTCCTTTAAATAAATCAAGCTCTTTTTTTACAATATTGGTTATTTCAATATTTGTGTTTATTTTGGAAATCTGATTCTCTTTCTTTCTCTCAATAGATATCTTCTTATAACCAAAACCCAATACCCTTGACATTTTAAAAATAAATTTATCTTAAATCTTCTTCAGAGATTACCACAAAATCGCCTATTGCAATAATAGAGTTATGAGGTATAAGAAGTTCTCCAAGATGAGTTCTTTCAAGATTTAGGTTATTTGTATAAGGAGTCGAATTTTTAATAACTAACTGGATAAGTTCGCCACTTTTTGTTTCAAAGGTAATATCCTGAACTGCTCCAAGTCTTTTCCCCTCCTTAGTAACCACCATTTTTCCTATAAAGTCTCTTAACGGTCTTTTTTCAGGTAACATAAAAGATTGACTTTAGAATTATATTTAAACTTTTCTATATTGCTAAATCATCATTCCAGAATACCCTCGATATTCTGTGTTTTAAAAAACTTGTAAAAATGAAGAAATTCTGAGATTAAGAGATAGATAAGCCATAAAATGGAAGTATCTTTCGCAAAAATAATTCTTAAATCTTGATTTTATTCGTTTTTAAAAGAGGAATTTGGTTGTACGAACTGATTTTTGATAAATAACCTGACCCCCTTACTTCTTATAGAGATTTTATAGAAATATTTATAAAGAAATATAAGTTTTGTTTGTTTAATTTTTATTTAAAAAGATATATATTATATATTATATATATTATAATATATATAATATAGTATATATAATATATACTATAAAAGATAAAAGATAAAA
>JAGVXO010000003.1 GCA_018303755.1 Candidatus Pacearchaeota archaeon | reverse complement strand
AAAATATTAAAAATGCTGAATGACTTAAACTTAAAAGAAGGTTATGTTATATCCAAATCATTTGTCAAAGACAAAGGATTTATATGTGCAAGTGATATATAAAATAAGGAGATAAATAGAAGCAAGTTGTTGCATGGTGGAGCAAAAAGAGCGTGAAAATAAAAGAGGGAGATGTGGATTATACAATAAAAATGAAGGCGCCAGTTTGTTAATAGAACAATATTTAAATTAGGATAGTGCATTATAATCTATGGAAGATGAGATAAAGAAATTTGTGGAGATTTTAAGAGAAATGCCTGATTTTAATAATGTGGAATTTGTTATTTTATTTGGCTCTCAGGCAGAAGGAAGGGCTAATAAACTATCTGACTACGATTTTGCGGTTTATTATAAAGGAGATAAAAGAGAGAGATTTAAATTCCTTTTAAGATTTGGCGGAAAATTGCCCGATAACTTTGACATTAAGATTATTCAGGATTTGCCTTTGCCTATTCAGAAAGAAGTGCTAAAAGGCAAGGTAATTTATGCTAGGGAGATTAGTTTTGTTTATGATTATGCGTATGAAATTATAAAGAGATTTGAAGACTTTAGAAGATATTACTACGATTATTTAGGGATGGTTAAAATAACATGAATAATCTGAAGAAATTAAGGGAAGCAACAATAATCTCTAAATTAAAGGAGTTAAATAATTCCTTAGAGTTTATTGAAGATAATCTCCCAAAAGAGTATGAAGATTTTAAAATATCTAGATTATTGAGAAATGGTATTTATAAAGAGCTTGAGTTTGCTCTTGAAAATGTGCTTGATATCTGTTCAATTATAAATTCAGACTTAGGGCTCGGCATGCCAGAGGTTGAAGACAATATTCTTGACAACCTTGAAGGGAAAAAGATATTTGCAAAGAAAATTGTTGAGATAATCAGGGATATGAAGAGGTTTAGGAACATTCTTGTTCATAAATATGGAAAGATTAATGATAGTATTGCATTTGAGACAATTAGTGATGGTTTGAAAGATTTTGAAATGATAATTAATGAAATTGAAAAAGTGATAAAGAAATATAAAAATAATCAAAAAATCCAATGAACAAACCTAAAATAAGGAAAAAGAATGGGATGTTAGAGAAAAAAGAGATGAAAAAGAGGATAAAATGAAAAGGGGTATAGAATGGAAAGATGTAATTTTATGGATAATTGTCTTACTCGCAATTATTGTCATTGTAATTTCATTCTTTAAAGGAGTTTAAATGAAACTGATAGATATTTTGGTTTGGGCATTGTTTATATTATCTTTGGCTGTAAGTGCATGGTTTATTTTTGGAAATTCGCCAACCTTTGAGCAGACGATTTTAGTATTGATTGTTACTTTTTTATTTACTTTACACGCTAAAATAATTTCTCAAGGAGCTCAATTCCACATGTTTTTGGGGAAATTCAAAAGATTAGAAGAAAGTTTTATTAAGTTAGCTGATGATTTTAGAGGATTGAAAGGCAAGAAACTTTAAGTGAGATTAAACAATAAAATGAAAAAGAGGATAAATTTAAGTGTAAATAAGTCATTTTACGCAGTTTTAATTATATCTATTCTTCTTCTTACCTTTATGTTTTTATTCAATCAATTCAGCGCAACAGGAAAAACCGTTCTTAATAACGAAGGCGCTCAGAATTCCAACGGAGGAAATGGAGAGCGCGTGATTACAAATACAGAAGAGGGCAAGGTGATGGCGATTGCTGTGGATGAATTAATCAAGAATTCAAATATGGTGGAGTTGTCTGATGTGCCTCCTGCAAAGGCATCAGAGAGTTATGCAAATGGTTATAACTCAATCACCCGCAGAAATGCTGACGGCACCTATACAACAGAACTCTATTCAAGAGATATGTTCTTTTTTGACGGAGAGAATTTTGTGCCGTTGAGCAATATTTCAGAGCCAAGGCTCACAAAAAAAGAAATAACTCTAAACAAGATTCCAGATAGCAGTTTATTCGACTTTGGGACTTACGCTTTGCATAAGGGAATAAGTGCGCAGGTTGAAAATAATGAATTAATTATAAAAGACGCAAAGAACAAGACACTTAAAATTCTGCCACAGCCATATGCAACTGATGCTAATAATGTTGTAGAAACCGGGAGTTATGCTCTGAGATTTGCTAAATTAGAAGATACGAATGAGGGTACAAATGAAAGCATTATGAGCTTAGGAGTTGAGCTTTCGCAGGATTGGTTGAATGGCGCGAAGTATCCTGTGGTGGTAGATCCGACGGTTAATCTGTCGAATAATACCGGGATTTATGATAGTTTTGTTACTTATCCTTCAGATACCCTTTTAAGAGAGATTTTTGGGGATTATGCAATATCACTTCAAGTTGGGAGACATAGGCTTATAATAAATCAGAATCCAAGGAGAGCATTTATGGAGTTTAATACTTCTTCTATACCAGATAGTGCTACGATTGGTAACGTTGTTTTAAACTTAAGTATTTTTGCACAAGTTTATGATGTTGGTGATACAGTTAATCTTACAAGATTTAATTTAACAATGATTAATAATTTATCAAGATATCCAGATACTAAAGCCGGGAACGAAAATTTGTTTAATGATGGAGGGGGAGGTTCTGAGTCGGTTATTGGGGGTGGATTTTATTTAACAGGACTGACAGATTTTCAGAATACAGGAAATAAGTCGTTTGATTTAGGTACCACTGCAGACAATGATTTACAAGTTCAGTTAGATGGAGATTATTTTGGAGTTGGATTTATCGGAACTGATGAGTCTACTGATGATAATTATGTGACTATCTCTTCCTCTGAGACAAATTTAACTTCTTTGGGTGATGTTCGTCCGAAACTCTTCGTCACATACTCTTCATGCTCTCCGCCTGGCGCAGGCGACTGGGAGTGTACTGACCCGTGCTCATTTCATAATGATGAATTGCTTGTTCCTAGCAACCTTTATGTTTATAGTGGTTGCGTGCTGAATTTCACAGGAAGGACAAATGTTACTTTTGTTGCACCTAGTAGCTATATTTATGTCTATTCCGGCGGGCAGATTTTATTGAATGATACGGCAGGGTTTAATAAGGTGAAGTAAACGAAGATAGGCGAAAGATTTATATATGTTAAATATGCCATAATATTAGGGTAATTATAACATACTTAAAATGGATATAAAACAAAAAATACTTAGATTTCTAATAGAAAATAAAGATACTTCGCCCAGTATAAACAAGATTTCAAAATCATTAAGAATGGATTATAAGCTAATCTATATTAATATTGGGAATCTTGAGAAAGACAAGTCAATAAAAGTAGAAGATTTGGGGAGTATTAAAAGATGCAGATTTGACGATGATTTTAATAAAGATGTTTTTATTGTGGAGAATGAAAGAAAAAAACAATTTTTAGAAAATAAAAAATGTTATGCTATTTATGAAAGATTAACAGGTATTAAAGGGCAATTTATACTCTTGCTGTTTGGGAGCTATGTTAAGGGAACAGAAACAAAGAATTCTGACATTGATTTGCTTTTAGTATCAAATAAGGATAATGTAAAAATAATTGAAGAAAAACTTGAAATCCTTCCTTTAAAGATCCATTTGACATCTATAAATTATAATTCTTTTTCTGAGATGATCAAAAATAGAGAGCAAACGGTTGTAAGCGAAGCAATTAAAAAGAATATAATCTTGTTTGGAGTAGAGGATTATTATAGATTATTAAAAAATGCTTGATGAAAAAAGAATAAAAGAAGCTGAATTGAATATTAAGTCTTATCTTGCTGAAGGGCTTCTTAAGGAAGAACAATTTAACAGCATTGTTTTTGATGTGTTGATAAACAATTCTAAGGAGAGTATAGAAACTGCCGCCTTTCTCTCTAATAATAAAAAATCTAACTTATGGATTATTGTTTCTGCTTATTACTCTATGTTTTATATTGCTAATGCGGTTATTTATAAGATGGGATATAAAGTTGGAGATAAAATCCCTCATAAAGTAACAAGTGATGCTTTGATTGTTTTTGTTAGAAATAAATTAAGGCAGAGTCTTATTGAGGAGTATGAAGAATTAAAAGAAGAAGCTTTACTTATTGCAAAGAATAAAGCAGAGGGATTAATATCTAATTTTGAATTTGAAAGAAAGAAAAGAGGTTTTATTCAATATCAAACTAAAGAGATTGAAAAAGTCTCCAAAGCACAGACTTCTTTGAATAGAGCAAAAGAATTTTTATTTGAAGTCAATAATTTGCTAAGAAAATTGAATAATTAATGACTTCTATTTCATATACTGCAGGGCTTAATAAGGTGTGATGAGGAGTGAAGGAATAAAAGGAAATAGTAATAAAGATATACAATTTATTAGTTATCTTTTAATTAAAGCTTAATAGCATGATAGTGAGCCTTTACTTTGAGTATTTCCATTATCAATAGAGATTAAATGCCTTCTATTTCCATTGCTAATGGAAATGTGTATAAAGTCATTAATTATTGTTACCTTTTACAAATTTAATAGTCATTCTATGTGTGAAGATACTAAAAGATTACTACCTGATTAGAAAGCTTTTTATAAAAGCTTTACATTATGATAGAAAGCTTTTTAAATAGTGTTGCATATTATCTTTCATGGATCTTAAACCAATAATCATAGAACAAAGACAAGAAATTGAAAAGATAGACAGAGAAGAAAATTTAATAGCGAGAGATAAGTTAAAAGATGCTAAAAAATACCTTCTTTACCCCAATATTCTTGTAATAACAGGTATAAGGCGTTGTGGTAAATCTATATTTTCTTATTTGCTTGAACGGGATAGTAAATTTGCATATATAAACTTTGATGATGAAAGATTAATTGGACTTAAAGGTAATGAGTTAAACAAGATACTTGAAGCATTTTATGAGTTATATGGAGAAATAGACTATATTATCCTTGATGAAATACAAAATATTTCTGGTTGGGAATTATTTGTAAATCGATTAAGAAGAACTAAGAGGGTTATTTTAACTGGGAGCAATTCTAATTTGCTTTCAGGAGAATTAGCAACACATTTAACTGGAAGGTATATAGATATAAAATTATTCCCATTTTCATTTAAAGAATATCTCTTATTCAATCAATTCAAATTCGCGAGAGCATATAGCACAGAAGAAAAATCAAGTATTATAAATTATATGAAGAACTATCTTATATCCGGAGGACTTCCCGAATCATATAAGTTTGGAAGAGCCATAGTTATGAAGATATATGAAGACATTTTAAATAAAGATATTTTGCTTAGGCATCACATAAAAAAATTAGAGGAATTGAAAGGATTATCAAAATATCTTATTACAAATTCATCGGAAGAAATAACCTATAGCAAATTATCTAAGATATTAAATATAAAGCACATATCAACGATTTCAAATTGGATTTCTTATTTGGAAGAATCTTTTATAATATTTAAATTAGAGAGATTTAATTTTAAATTTAAACAGCAGTTTATTGCCCCTAAAAAAATTTATTGTATAGACACAGGAATTGTAGAAGTTATAGGATTCAAATTTTCAGAGAATAAAGGAAAAGTAATGGAAAATTGTATTGCCATAGAATTACAAAGAAAAAAATGGGTTAATCCGAATTTTGAGGTTTATTACTGGAAAAATCATCAACAGGAAGAGGTTGATTTTGTTATTAAAGGGGGAAATAAAATTTTAGAATTAATTCAATCAAGTTATGTAAACAGCAGAGAAGAGATAAAAGAAAGAGAGTTAAAAGGATTGATAAAAGCAAGCAAGGATTTAAAATGTAATAGTCTAACAATAATTACTTGGGATTATGAAGGAGAAATTTTATTTGAAGATAAGAAAATAAAAATAATTCCTCTCTGGAAATGGATGTTAGATTCTAATAATTAATTTGTTAATAACCTGCAGTTTATACCGCATAGGATCTTATTTTTGTCTATTCCGGCGGGCAGATTTTATTGAATGATACGGCAGGGTTTAATAAGGTGAAGTAAATTTATTTTGAACTATAAGTTAAGAAAGATTTTATAGCATTTAAGTTTTCTGTTGTTAGAGAGTCATTTAAACTTAAAACCTTTGAACGATCAGTATATCCAATTTCTACACAGATGCTAGGTATTCTAAAGATATCATAAACATATCCAAATCCAGCAGTTGCTGGATCACCCGGGGTAAGCAAGGATCCACTTGGGATTGCGCATTTTCCTGCAATCCAGGTTATCTTTTTTTTATCTTTATTTGATTTATGTGAATCCTCATAAATTGCTTTTTTCGCAGCAGTATAATAATCTAAACTAGACATCTCATTTCCATACCATTGAAGTTTATCGCTCATTGAACTTAAGGAAAGCTGATATAATTCTAAGTCTTCCTCGTTTACTTCAGGGGTAATTAAATATATTAAACCATCTGGGATTATTGATGCTCCAGTATGATAATCAAGGTACCAAGCAAATTTTTCTTGGTTAATAAAGGAAATCAAATGTTGAAGAGGAGAAACCATTCCCTTCAAGTCGGATTTACCTTCATTTCTATCCTCTTGTGGGGGAAATTGAACACGTAAGTTAAATGCACTTTGACTCCATCTTTGATTTGTTTCAAAGCCATCAGGATTTAAAACTGGAACAAAATTAACTTCTATATCTTGATTTGTTAGAGTATCAAAGATATCCCTTTCTCTTGTTGTTTTATCTATTTGTCCAAGAACAATACTGACTGCTGCTTTTTCATTTCCATGCATTCCTCCAGTAATTAAATATTTTTGATCACCCCCCCCAACGCGTATTCCTCTAATTAATCTTCCTTCATCGCTTTCTCCTATGTCAAATAATTCTGTGATGTCAGGATATTGCGCGTGCAAGTCCTCCAGCATTCCGCATATTTCTGGATAGGTTGGGTATCTACCCTCTGCTATTGTCTGCTCTAATGTAACTCCTCTTACAACTTGATTCTTTTTATAATGATCATACCCGTCATACCCTAACCACCCCCCGACTCCAATTCCTGCAAGGGCTAAAAGTGTCCCTGCATTTTTTAAAAATCCTCTTCGTGAAAATCCTTTTGATTTTTGTTTTGATGTTTTTATTGGTTCGGATCCTCTGCTTTCTCCTGCCTCGCTCATCTTTGCAGTTAAGCCACTATCATAAACATCTCCCATTTCATTTCCCTGCACTTCTTCGCGTTTGCTTTCCATGACTTTTTATCTGAATTGGCGTTTATAAAGATTTCTATATTGTGTTACTTATTAGTGGCAAATGTTAATACTCTAATTTTGTGATAAGGAGAATTTATAAGAATAGACTATACGATGCCATCGTATAGTTTATGGCATTTCTTTACGATGCCATAGTAAAGTTTAAAAAGAGCAAAAGGCAATATTTACTATGGATATAGAATCAGAATTATTTAAGCAGAATCCGTGGTGGGAAAGCAGTTTTAAAGATGTAAGTTATCCGAGGGAAAAATACATAAAACAAATTTTAGATAATTTAGATTCTAAAGAAATAATTATTATAACGGGGATTAGAAGGGTTGGAAAAACAACCATAATAAAACAAACAATAAATAAACTTCTAACAAGCAAGATTAAGCCAGAGGAGATATTTTTTATAAGTTTAGATTTATTTAATCTTTTAGAATTCAGCATAAGTCAATTAATTGAAGAATATAGAAAAATACATAAAAAGGGGCATTCGGATTTTTTTTATTTATTTTTGGACGAGGTTTCTTCAAGGGATAATTTTGAACAGGAATTAAAAAGCATTTATGATAATGAGAACATTAAGGTGATTTGCTCTTCTTCAATTGCCACATTAATGAGGGACAAAAAAGCTAAATTAACTGGCAGGACAAAAACAATAGAGATAATGCCCTTAGATTTTAGAGAATTCTTAATCTTTAAGGAAGCAAACATATTAAAATCAGATAAAGCGAAACTTGAAAGTTATTTTAATGATTACTTAAGAATCGGCGGAATTCCTCATTATGTCCTTACTGAAGACAAAAGCTATCTAAATGAATTAGTTGAGAGCATAATATATAAAGATATTATTGCATATCATAAAATAACTGCTGAAAAGGTGATTAAAGAGATGTTTATCTTGCTTTGCCAGAGAGTTGGCAAACCAATAAGTTATAATAAACTCTCAGGAATACTGAATATTTCTGTTGATAGTGTAAAGAGATACATAGGATATTTTGAAAAGGCTTATTTATTTTATATTATTAATAGATATTCTAAATCTGTAAATGAATCAATTACATCCCCAAAAAAAGTTTATATAGGGGATATTGGGATAAAGAATAGTATCACTGGTTTTAAAGATCTTGGTGCAAGTTATGAAAACCTTGTTTTTTTAAACATAAAAGATAAACATCCAAGTTATTATATGGATAATTCGATAGAAATTGACTTTATTACAGAAGACAGCTTAATTGAAGCAAAGTATAAGCAAGAATTAACCAAAAACCAAAAAGAACTATTTGATGCGATAAAAATAAAAAATAAGGTTGTTGCAAATGGATGTGCTTTTTTTATGAAATAAGTGTTTTTGTGTCTGTTTCTGCCGGCTGTTCTGGTGCTCTGCTTTCTCCTGCCTCGCTCATCTTTGCAGTTAATCCACTATCATAAACATCTCCCCTTTCATTTCCCTGTACTTTCTGCACTTCTTCGCGTTTGCTTTCCATGACTTTTTATCTGAATTGGCGTTTATAAATATTACTATTGCGCAGTGGCTATATAAATAAATTATATCTTATTCTTCTTTGTTATACTATTCTATGAGAATCTTTTGCAGTTCATTATAAAATATTTTAGCTCGCTGTAACGAAGTTTTAGCTTTTGATTGTTTATCAATATCTTCAGTTTTGTATTGAATTTTGCTTCTTTTGGTTTTTTCAAGATCAAATGACTCAATTAATAAATCTGCTTTTATTCCTGCTAAATTAAGTGCCTCGTCTTTTGTATTTTCATAATCTTCAATTAAAGATTCTTTTAACTTCCCTTTTGCGTAAACTATTAAAGAATCTGCTGTTACTTTATGTGCAATTTTCTCCCCTACTTTGTACCCCAATTTACGAAGAACGGCGTTTGCAATATAAAACATAGAGTAATAAGAGCAAACAATTACCCATAAATCTGAAGTTCTATCAGAGTTTAACTTTTCTGCAGAAGAAATGCTTTCTTGGGCATTTTTTAACAAAACTCTAAGTGCATCAGAATTTAATGGCTCTTTCTTAAGCAAACCCTCGTCCAAATAGGTTCTAACATTCGTTTCAGCCTCTTTTATTCTATCCTTGCTCAGCATTTTTTAATAATCTATAATAATCTTCTACTCCAAACAAGATTATATTCTTTTTAATTGCTTCGCTTACTACTGTAAACTCCTTGCTTCTCGCCATGTGAATAAAACTTTCATAGCTTACCGGGGTTAGATGGATTTTCTGTGGAAATATACTAACCTTGTCTTCGACTTTCTTAAAATTTTCTTCATCAGAAATAAGAAGAAAATCTATATCAGAGTGTTTAGTAGTAGTACCTTTGACATGGCTTCCAAATAATAATAGAATAAATTGAAGTTTTAATCTCGATAAACTACCATAAATTACTAAGAAATCCTTTTTTTTAAATAAATCCTTTCTTCGTAAATATTCTGCTTTAAAGACTAAATCATTAAAATTATTATTGAATGAACAGATTAATGTATTGCCGGCTCTTTTCAATTTAACTATCCCTTCTTTCTCAAGAAACCTTATGGAATTATAAGCAGATTTATAATTAATTTTTCTAATTAAAGATATCTTTCTTATACTAAGTGTTTCTTCTCTGCTTTCTATCAGGAGTTTTAATATTTCTATTGTTTCATTTACCACTTTTAACCATAATATTATGGTTAAAAAACATATATAAACTTATCTGTCTTTCTGTTTATTCTCCCGCCTTGCTCATCTTCGCAGTTAATACTCGTGAAAAATCTCCAATCTTTAGATTGGAGTTAAAATGTATAGATTTTTCCCGGTTCTCCCAAAACCCAAACTCCACACTTTAGTGGGGAGTATACTCAAGGAGTTTTGTGATTATAAAGGTTTATATACTAAAATTAATATAGTTTTATATTAAAATAGATATAATAGGCAATGAACATAAAAAAAAGCCATCTTGCAATAATAGAAGTTTATAGAAAGAATATCTTTTTAACCGAGACAATAAATGGATTATCCAAAACTACTAAAAAAGATTACCCTATAACCTATAATGCCATTAAATCTTTGTCAAAAGAAGATATAATCAAAATTAACCGCATAGGAAACTCAAAAGTGTGCAGTATCAGTCTTAATCAAAAAACAATTTCAATTCTCTCATTTTTAGATGAGCAAGAAGCAATTTCAAAGGATATACCAAATATTAATAATGTGCTTGAAATAAAAGAGTTTATAGATGACATTCTGCTTATCGCGGGTAGTTATGCAAATAATAAAAAAACCAAAGAATCTGATATAGATTTGGTGCTGATAACCAAGGAGAATGTGCCAAAAAAACAAAAACTATTGGAAAACCTGACTGCGCTAAAGAGGCGATTGAAAATGGATTCAGGGGCTGAACTTTACTTAATAAGAGCAGAAGATGAATTCCTTCTTGCAAAAAATGATTTGCTGATTTCAACAGAGGCAAAAATAAAAGAATCTCTGGGTATACAAATAGATAAAACTTTTTTTCATTCAGTAATTTCACATGCTTATTATTCTATATTTTACTGCGCTAAGGCATATCTTTTAAGCAAGGGAATAAAGACAAACCTTCCGGATGAGCATAAAAAGACATATGAAGCATTAAAGTATACTATAAGTAGAGAAATGTTGAATAAAGAAATAATGCAAATTTATGAAAAAGAGATTATAAAAGCAGATTCTTTACTTAAAATATTTAGGCAGGAAAAAAAGAAGAGGGGATTTTTTGCTTACAACATAAAATCAGAAGCAAATTTGCCTTATGCAAGAGAGTCTATTGAAAATGCAAGAAAATTTATATCAATTTTAAAACAAATGATATAACTCATAATCTAAAAAGACGTTTATAAATATTTCTATATTATGTTACTTATTAGTGGCAAATTAGATATGTTATTTTTCAAGCAGCCATCTCCAAACAGGCAAGATTTTTATTTTCTTGCCGTCAATTGTTCTTTCTTCATCTTGGTCTTCTGTTAAAATAATCCCTTCGCTTAATTTATGCTCTTTCATAACCTCAATCAATCCATTAATCTCTCTTTTTTCATTATCTTCATCTAGTTTCTTTGTTACTTGTATTGCCAAAAGTATTTTATTTTTCCTGGAAACTAAAAAATCACACTCATAATTTTTCCTATGATAATATATTTGTTCTCCTCTTCTCTTTAATTCAATAAATACAAGATTTTCAATTAATTTTCCTTCATCTTTTGAGAATTTAAAGCTGACTGCATTTAATAGCCCATTGTCTATACAATAAATTTTTTTTATTGAACCAAGTTGTTTAGAAAAGGAATATTCATACTTGAGATTTTGAAAAAATAGATATGCCTCTTCAAAATATGACAAATATTCTATAATCGTATTTTTGCTTATTTTAAACCCAATCGAAATTAGTTTATTTGCAATCTTATTATATGATATCTCTTTAGAAACGGACTCAAAAAGCAGATTGGCAATGGATTTTAATTTTTTCACATCTTCTATTTGGTACCTTTCAACAATATCTTTGAATATCATTGATTCATAGTAACTTTGTAATATGTTTTCTTTCTGGGTAATTTGAGAGATTATTGCAGGATATCCCCCTCCAAAAATAAAAGAAGAAAAAAGATTTTTTATTTCTATTTTATTTTTACTATAAGGTAATGTTTTCAAATCATACTTTATATTTTTCCATATAAGCAATTCCTTAAAACTAAGTGGAAAAATCTCTTTATTGATAACTCTGCCTCTTAGTTTTGTTGAAATTTCCCTGCTTAGCATTTTTGAGCTTGAACCCGTTAGAACGATTTGAATATCTTTTCTCGTGTCATAGGTTATTCTTGCCCAAGAATCCCAATTTTTAACAACCTGTATTTCATCTAAAAATAAGTATATTTTCTGTTTTTTATCTATTTGGCAAAGCTCGAAAAAAGTTTCTAATAGTCTATCTAAAGCTTTATCATCTGCTCCTAAAAGTTTGTTGTCTTCAAAATTAAGATATAAGATATTATCTTTTAAAATATTCTCTTTTAATAATTTATTAATCATTTGGAAACAAATAAATGTCTTCCCTGCTCTTCTTGGACCAGTAATTGTGGTTATAAACCCTTTATCTACATCTAGATTCACTTCTCTTGGTAGAACCTCTGGAATATTAAATTCCTTCCAAAAAGTTATTATCTGTTTATAATCCATCTTATCCACTGAACAAATTTAGGTTGTTTTGTATCTTCTAAAATACAAATTACTATTTAAATGCTTCGTTTATAAAGATTCCTATATTGTGTTACTAAGTAGCGGCAAATACCCCGAATTAATGTTTTGCTTTATTAATTGCATAGATAACCTAAGAGCACATATCTAGAAAAGTTTAATAAATGACTTCCCATTTAATTTTATGGAGGTTATTTTTACAAAACATGCTCTTCTTAGAATTAAAAAAAGAAAGATAACTAAAGAAGAGATTGTTGTTTCGATAAAATCCCCAGATAAAACGTATAAACGTAAAGGAAAATTTTATGTTCAAAAAAATATTGGACGGGCAAATATTGAAATAATCTATGAAAAGGATAAGTATATAAGGATTATAACTTTATACTATTTATAAAATGGAAATAACTTTTGATAAGGAAGCTGATGCAGTGTATATTGAATTTTCTAATGGAGATTTTGCATCAAATAAGAAAATTGACGAGGATACTATTATCGACTTGGATAAAGATGGCAACATTATTGGAATTGAAATCTTAAGTGTAAGCAATAGAATTTCTAAGGATTTTCTTTCAGAAATTAATGTTAAGAATTTGGTTTGTTAGTTTTTGATTATATAGATTATGTATTTTCTATTGCGCTTTCCATAAATTATATTCTGGAAAGACGTTTATAAAGATTTCTATATTGTGTTACTAAGTAGCGGCAAATGTTAATACTTTAATTCTGTGAGAGGGAGAATTTATAAGAATAGACTATACGATGCCATCGTATAGTTTAAAAAGAAGCTTATTAATAATTAACAAAATAGCAAGATTTATATAGTTTTAGTTAATTATTATCTTATGGATAATAATTTGATTACTAAAGCAAAGAACTATTTTATCCTAGGCAGAATGGCTGAAAAGATAAATATGCTTGCAGAATCTGCAGTCAATTATTTTAAGGCACTTTCTGCTGTTAATGATTGCATGCTGGGAAAATTTGGATTAAAGCCAAGAGATTATGTAGAAAGATTCAATATGCTTAAAAAAAACATTCCGTTATTTTATGAAATAACTGATAAACTATTTATTACTTATAGGAGAACTTATTCAGAAGATTTAAGCAGAGAAGAAGCTGCAAATTTGAGAAATAATGTTATGGAGGCATTTAAAAATGCAGGCATCAACCCGCCAACTGACAAAGAAGTTGAGGAATACACTAAAAAATTACTTAAATAATGAATTTATCACGGATATTTTTATTATTGGCTCATTAATTAAGGATAAATTTGAACCGCGCGACATGGATTTGATTGTT
>JAGVXO010000002.1 GCA_018303755.1 Candidatus Pacearchaeota archaeon | reverse complement strand
AAATCTTCATCAAATTTAGCTTTAATCATTCCTATTTCCTGCATTTCTTTTAATTTGGAATTAAAAACAAGTGCAATTATTTGCACCCCTGCGCAGATTCCAAGAATCGGCTTTTCACATGATTCAATCCAGCTAAATTTTTTAATATCTTTAAGATACTCAAAATCTGCAAGTGAAGTGCCGCAGATTATTATTTTATCCGCTTTCTCAATGTTTTCTAAAGAAATATCTTTATAATTAATAATCTCAAAACCAGTTCCCTCACTTTTAATTATGTCAGCAATAGGATTTACAAATTCAAGTTCGTGCAGTTTTTCTCTGCACAAAGAAATTAAAATAATCAATTTAATTCGATCTCCATTCTCCACGAGTTCTTATTTCCCGCTATCCTTTTATTTTTTAATTTTAGCGGTTTTTTAAACATCGGACAATCAAGCACAAAACTTTCAAATTCTCCTCCTTCACCAGCAGGATTAATTCCATATTTTTTATTTAACTCATTTAGATCATTAATCATATTAATATCAATCTCTCTTCCAAGCCAGGATTCATCTAAACCTTCAGCTCCAACACCCACAATTATCACTTTAAACCCGTTCTTTATCAACTCTTCCAAAAGTTCAAACGGATTTTTCTGCCACAGAGGATTAAAACATTCAAGATTTAACTTATTGCATAGTTTTTGTATTCTTGACGCCTGATAAACTGAAGCAATTGCGCCTGTCACAATTCCTTCAACTCCGTATTTTGTTTTTGCGGTTTTAATCACACTTTCAAGCTCTTTAAGTTCATCTTCCTTAATGCCTTTTGTCTTTTGAATAATTATGGGTATTTCCATCGTTTCTGCCTGCTTTTTTGTCAGAGTTATTGAAGGCGTATGAAACATAAAGCTGTCTAGATTCTCCGACAAAATAGTTATCAAACAGGATATTTCATACCCTGCTTTTCTTGCTAAAAATCCAGCGTAGGTTGAATCTTTGCCTCCTGAAAATAAAAGTGCGCATTTCATAAAAATAGAGGTTTTAAATTGGTTAAAAGCCTTTCTATCAGCAATATTTCTCAGTTAATTTTATCAATTCATCTTCAACCTCTCTAAACACAGAATCCCAGTCACCTGGCTTTGGCTGCCTGAATAATCTCGTACTTGGATACCAAGGAGAATCATTTCTATTTAGCATCCATCTCCAGTCAGGAATATGCGAAAGCAATATCCAAGTCGGCTTTCCAAGCGCACCTGCAAGGTGTGCAACAGACGTATCAACAGAAATAACTAAATCCAAATTCTCAATAATTGCCGCGGTGTCTGCAAAATCATACAGATACTCAGATAAATCAGTTATCTCTAAATCTTCTATCTCATCATCAATAATTTCTTTTTGCAGAGAGAAAAATTCAATTCCAGAAATGCCTAATAATATTCTAAATTTATCAAAAGCAACAGACCTTTTCCAATCATCCTCCTGCTTTGGATTTCCTGCCCATACAATTCCAATTTTAAATTTATCACTACGAATTATTTTAGAAAATTTATCTACAAGAATTTTATCTGTTTTAAGATAGGAAATTTTGTTTGGAATAGTGCTTATTTCTGTATTGAACATCCTGGGCAAACTCATCAGATGAATATAAAAATCAAAATCTATCTTAGGGACAGCATTTGCCTTTTTTTCAACAATCTCATCAATTTCAGGCATTTGCTTGAATAAAGGAACCAATTCTTTTCTGCACTCTAAAATAACATATGCCTCCTTTTCTTTGATTAACTTAGCATATCTGATAAACTGAATATTATCTCCAAAACCCTGCTCTGAAACAATCAGAATTCTCTTCCCAGATAATTGCTCTCCATTCCATTTTGGTTTGTTAAAAATTCTTGAATCTGTCGGACTTTTTTTCTTAAATCTATATTCATACTCCTCCCAACCCTCCTTAAATCTTCCTAAAAGAAGCAAAACTAAACTCCTATTCCAGCGGGCATCATAAAAATTTTTATCAATTTCAATTGCTCTGTCAAAATGAGTCAATGCTTCTTCAAATTCTCCTTTTTCTTTACAAAAAACTCCTAAATTGTAATATGCAAAATGCGCATTTCCATAATTTGGATTAATTTCAAGTGCTTTTTCAAAGCACTCTGCTGATTTTTCTTCATTTCCCAAAAAATCATAAATCATGCCTAAATTCCCATAATACATCGCACTTGGATTAAAAGAAATCGCTTTTTTAATAAGATTAATTGCCTCATCATTTTTTCCACTTTGATGCATTATCAATCCGAGCAAATGCAGGGCATTTGGATTATCTGGCTGTTTTTCAAGAACTTTTTTATAGATTTCCTCTGCCTCGCGCAGATTTCCCTGATTATGTTTTTCAACTGCAAAGTCCAAAGCTTCTTTAATGCTTACTTCTCTTTCCATAATTCTAAATACTAAAATAGGGTTATATAAATTTGTATTCAAAAGAAATGATTTTAGTTTATGCGCTTGCCATTTTCAAAAACAATCATCTTTCTTTTTCTAAGCTCTTTAAAAAAGGGCTCGGGAGGAACAACTGCTTCTGGAGCAAAACTTCCTTTTTCAGTTATAATGCTTTGTTTTATCATCTGTCCAAGAATACTTGCAGACATTCCAGTATCTATATTGCATCCGGCGTCTTCCCATCCTTTTAGTGTAGGCACAAGGCATTCCATTAATATTTCTTTTGATTTATTATTTTTCATTCCTTTTATCTTAACCCACAAGTTTTCTTTTTCCGTGTATCCTTCGGGCATTTTTAGTTTTTTTAAAACTTCTGTAAGGAATTCAACTGGCTTTATTTTCATTCCGCGGAAGTTTATTTCCTCCTTGCTCCCCATCCCAGTATTAATTAATCCTGTAATTGTGCAAAATGAATGCTCTGGAAATCCTGCATAGAATTTTACATTTTTCAGCCCTTTACTTTTAAAATAATGATAAAATGTATATTGCTCAGGATGCCTTACAAAAAACTCCTTTTGTTTTCCAATGCCCCTGTGATAATCCTCAATAATAGAATCAAGCGGTGTTTTTTTAATAAAATGCCTGTTTTCAACAATGGGCGCAGGATCTGTAAATTCCTCAATAATGCTTGAGATTGAAAAAGGAACTACAAATTTTTTTATATTCGAATCCCATGAAAAACCAACTTCAATATCATTAACCCTGTCAAATTTCTCTGCAGCATATCTCAGCATAACATTGCCTATTCCAGGCACAGAGCCAATTCCTGTAACAGAGATTAACCCTTTTCTTTTTAAAACATCATGTAAAGCAAACTGCTCTTTAGTCACTTTTATTTCAGAACCTAAGTCAATATAATTTGCATTCGCTTTAATGCAAGCGCGCAATGCATTTAAGTTCCAATCGCCTTCCATGCAGTTAATAGCAATATTTGCTTTTGAAAATTTAATTGCATTCACAAGTGTCTTTATATCTCTTGCCTCAATAAATCTAAATTCTGTTTTCGGATACTTTTTAAGAATATGCTCAACTCTTGATTTATCTCTTCCGCACAAAAGTACAGAATATCCATTCTCAATAAGATCTCTTGCAACTATCTTTCCCTGCATTCCTGTTGCTCCAAAAACTACAAAATCAAATTTCATTATGCCTCTTTAATATATTAAAATTATAGTATTTATAAACCTCATCATTTATGCTTCCAACTAATAACATATTTAAATCAAAAATAACTTATTATTAAATGAAAAAGAGGAAACAGCCGATTGTCGCAGCTGCACAGATAAAATACTTTGAAGGCTATTCTAAAAATAATCTGTCTAAAATAAAACGCTATATAAATTTGGCGAAACAAAAAAATGCAGATATTGTGTGCTTTCCAGAATCGTGCGTGCACAAAACAGCAACACTTCATAAAAATCACAAACTGATAAAAGAAATAAGGGAAGAATGCAGAAAACACAGCATCTGGTGCATCATAACAGAAGATTTAAAAATAAAAAGAAAAACATACAACACTGCTCTGCTTATTGACAGAAAAGGCAGAATACACGGAGGCTACAAAAAAATAAATCTTTATGGAGATGAAGTCACTCCTGGAAAAAAAATTGAAGTCTTTAAAACAGATTTTGCTAAAGTGGGTATAGCAATATGCTGGGATTTAGCTTTTCCAGAACTCTTCAAAAAGATGAAAAAAGCAGGAGTTGAAATTGTGTTCTGTCCTGCGCAATGGTGGTATGACACAGAAGCACACAAGCAAAAGCACAAAGAAAGAGAATTCAAAATACTCGAATCACTGGCAAGAACAAGAGCATATGAAAATATATGCTTTCTTGTCTTATGCAATCCGGTTATGGACTCAAAACGCCAAATTTCTTATTCTGCAATAATCTCTCCAACAAGAGTCCTTGCAGAAATAAGGAATAAGGAAGGCCTAATCACTGCAAAACTAAACCTCAATAAAATAAAAAAACTTCAAAAAGTTTATAACGAATAATTTAATAAAATAAGTTTCTTGAAACACGCCATATCTCCCCCACATTCATCACCCTTTAATTGAAACTTTTACTTTAAGGCATCAACTAATGTGCATAAAACCAATGAATCAAGTGGATGACAAGTTAGCAGAATAAAACGTGCGAGCCAATATACATTTTTCTAACACCCCATTCCTTTTCCTCATTTGCATCTTTTAATTTGGGTTTTTCTTTTTATTTATTTTAATTACATAAAGGAATAATTTTCTATTTCCTCGCCTTTTCTTTAAGCAGATCAACAAGCATTCCTGCAAGTTTTTCTCTTTCACATTCAAAAAAGTCAAATGCAGGCGCAGAATTTGCTTCTAAAGCAAACCAATCCTCTCCTTTTTTAAGAAAATCAATTCCGCACACATTAATATCTACAAATTTCATTATCTTATCAGTCAGCATTTTAAGCTCTTTATCAACAGGAAAGCGTTTTATTCTCTTTGCATAAACTCCTGTGGCTTTCCACCCCTTGTTATTTTTCATAGCTGTCTGAACAATTTTCTTTCCTATCAAAGTGACTCTATAACTCGGAGAATGGATAAATTCCTGGGCGATTATTGGTGTTCTTTCTTTGCCTTTTTTCCAGAATTTCCGGATTACTCTTTCAGCTCCTAAAAGTGTTTCTGCCCGGTCAACAAATTCGCCCATTGTTCCGTCAATTCTTTTAAGAACAACTGGCCAGAATCCAAATTTTTCCAAATCTTTCTTTGCCTCTGCTATGTCCTCGGATAAAAGAATGGTTTTAGGAGTAGGAATATTATGCTCTCTGCACTTTAAGAAAAACATCCATTTATCCTCTGTATAATAATATGCCTTTGAGCAGTCAATCATTTTTTTGCCGAACTCTTCAATTGTTTTTTCAATTTCAATCAAGAAATCATCTCCACTGGAATTATACACAATATCACATCCCTTAACCTGCTCTCTTAAATCATCAGAATCAGCCCATTTATCTGTATTTATAAAAATCGTCTCAACATTTTTCTTTTTTGCAACTCGTTTAAAAAGTTCTTCATCTCTTCCTAACCCCCTTCCGTTATACAAATATCCAATCACCGGCTTTTTCATGCAATATAAAGAAATCGTATATATTTAAACATTTCAGAAAGAAATATCCCGGTAGTAAATCAAAAAAGATTTTATGTGACTACAAAATAAAAAAGTGTGGTCACCTAAGCTTTTTCCTTAAAATTCTATATTCTTTTAATATTAAGTCAATTGTCGGCCTTAAATTATGGTTTTTTTCATATTCTTGCAAAGAGTGATAATACTCTCCTCTATTTTTAAAATCTATATTTACTGGAGGGAGTTTATGCTTTAATAAAATATTATTTAATAATAACCTCCCAATTCTTCCATTCCCATCCCTAAATGGGTGAATATTTTCAAATTGATTGTGAATTACAGAAGCGAGAATTAAAGCAGGGTATGATTTTTTATTTTTATTATACCATTCAATCAACTCAATCAATAAAGAAACCACCCTTGATTGTGGGGCGCCCATATGGACAATTTCTCCTAAACCGCTCCTGACAACTACTTCCTCTCCGAGTTTTCTTAATTCACCTGCATAACTCTTCGAATTTCTGAAAACAATCCTATGCAATGTCTTTATTAAATCAAGAGACAGATGCTCCTCGCTTTCTCTAATAAAACTAATTGCTTCATTAACTCCATAAGCTTCAGCTATATCCCCTTTAGATTTCTCTGGCCATTTATCCTTTTCAAGGATTTCTTTAACTTCTTCTCTATCTAATTCGCTCCCTTCTATAGCATTTGTGCTAAAAGTAAATAATTCTGAGAAAAGTTTCCATTGTTTTTCTGATAAGTGGAAGATTTTTAATTTTTCTTTTGCCTCTAATCCCTTAACAAAATCTATCTCCTTTTCTGGAAGTTTTATTTGTAAAGGGTCTTGAATTATCTTATATTGGTTTATCTCCTCTAAAATTAATTTTCCTGCTTTCTCTTTTCTTTCTTCTAGGATTTCATGAGATAAATCTGCTCCTAAATATTTTCTTATCTTGTGTATTTTATTGCCCTCTCTAAATGAATGAGCAAGATAATACTTTATTCTCCTTCCTTCCTTTCTTTTTTCAATATACATAATACTATAATAGGTGACTACATATTTAAACCTTTCTCTTTTTTGTCTACATTAAGAAAGATGAACAGAAATGACCCCGCCGGGCTTTAATTAAAAGTATTACATTTAGAGATAATCTTAACTTATAAAATTATTTTTTACATATTCAGCAACTTCATTTATACCTAAAGAAATAGTGGAGTTTCCATTCCTGATATAGAATTGATTATCTTTAGTATAGATAGGTTTAGTACCCTTATTGACCACTATAATGCAGATAGTTTTATTTAAATATTCCTTAAAACTTATTTTTATAGATTTGGATAGATACCATTTATCAGCTAATAATCTGTCATTAATAATATTTCTTAGATGCAATTCAAACTTATCATTATTTTGTAATCCTCCCTCTTTAAGATCAAAATCTAATCCTAAGTTTTCCTTTTTATCATCTACTCCTATTAAAAGAGTACCTCCATCATAATTATTAAATCCTGCAATTGTTTTTAATACTTCATTTTCAATTTCATGGTCTCTTTTGTTTGCCTTTATGTTCCAAAATAAGGTTGATTTAAATTCCAGGCTTTCATCCTCATTTTTATTCAAGTATGAACTAATCTCCTCACTATGATCTTTTAAAACAATTCTGCTTCCTTTTTTCTGATTGCAATCTTTGTGAGTAATCTGTATATTCTCCATAGAATCTCTTCCCCCAATTGAAATGGGTAATATATGATCTACATGCATATCTTCTCCATAATATAATTGCAGAGAGCATATTGGACAAATATTTCTTTGTTTCATTAACAATAGTTTTTTTTGATCTTCATTTAAACATATTTTTCTTTTATCCTTACAATATTTTTCTCTTAAAATGTCAAGAAGTTCAAAGTATTTTTCTTCATCTTCTCCTTCACTAACATCTACAAGAGAATTATAAATTCCTTGAATATCATTAAATATTTCTTTTCTTTTTTCTCTAATCATATCAAGATTTATTTCATTCAGCATTGGATATAATAAGTAGAAGTTTTGTAATCTTCTTCTTGCCCTAAGTGAGAATAACTTATCTAAACGGTTTTGTAGTTCCTCCTCTAATTTATCTTTATCAATGTCCACTGCAATTAAAAGTGTCTTTAGCTTAGATATAAATGCCTCAACAACTTTTATTGAATCAATAAATTTCTCTTTCTCTTCATCATTAAGTGTCGAACTAACTAAAAGCTTTGAAATAGTTTTCTTATCTGAAATTCTACAAACTATTTTATTTCTCATTTTATAAACATCTAAGATTTTACCAAGATTCTCTTTACCATAGGTTAATCTATTTTCAAGGTATACTAAAGTAGTATAAAGTTCTTCATTTTGCATTCTTTTATCACTTGCTGGTTTTGTAATATAAAACCAGTTAGATATCTTGCCCATATTTTCTTTGATTTTCTTTATAATATCAATATGAGCATATGAATTCCACATTTCAAAAGTATTTTCTTTAATTGGGTAGGGTTTTGAATTTAGTCTGATAAATAAGTCAATTGGATTAAATTTCTCATTAATTGAAGAATCAATCTCAACTATAGATAAATTAAAGTCTAATATACGATCTTTGTACTTTTCATCTAATTCATTGAATTTTTTACCATCTAATTCTCTATATACAGATAGATTCTTTAATCTGAACTCATTCTTATTAGTTCGAACACTCGTTCCAGTTTCATCTCTATATGTTTCACCTATAAATCCCAAAATTGCTAAAATTCTTTGCTGACCATCTACAACTTCAAGAACTGAAGATTTATTTTTAAAAACAAATATTGGGGGCAATTTAATATCGAGTAATATACTTTCGATAAGAGAAGACGCCTTATCAATATTCATAACCTCGTTTCTTTGATAAATTGGTCTGACTCTAAAATTACTTTTTTTCATTTTATCACTCAAAGCAAGTATTGTTACAGCAGATGGTTCTGGTTTAGTGATATATTGACTGTCAAGCATCCCTTCATTAAAACTATCTCTCTCAATGTTAATATTTTCTCTAACTTCTTTAGCGTCATAAGAATCAAGATAACTCTTTAATTCTTTTCCTATTTTTTTTTCAAAAATATCTAGAGTAAACCTATATCTTTGATTAAATTCCCTATAAAAAAGAGAATTTTTTAAGGTATATATTTCAGGGTTAGCAATTATTTTTTTTGAAATTTCTTCTATAAAATCCTGGCTTAAAATATCGTTCACAGAAAAACCTTCATTTTCTAATATTCGAAATACCCAAAAAAGACATTCAGACATCAACTGATTAAATTCTTCTCCAACTTTTTCCTTAATTAGTTGTATACAGCTTATTTTCTTTTCATAATCTAATAAGAATAGATTAATATTTTCTTGTTCTTCTGAATATTTATGATAAAGGAGGTTTATAATATCTCTTCGATTTTCCAAAGTCGAATAATATTTTATAGGAATCAGTGGGAGTGCTATAGATAATCTAATTTTGGAAAGTAAATCTTCTATTAATCCTTTGTTTTCGTAAGAATCTTTCTTAGGGAAGAATAATCTTAGATTCTGTTCATAAAATTCTTTGTCTTTGGTGAATTTCTCTTTTAACTCTTTTGTTATTGGATCTTCTATAAAAACTGCTTTATCTACATCTGACCTTTTTAGAGGAGTTATTCCTGAATTGTATCTTCTAAATATCTCTTTTTTAATTAAGTCTTCCTTATTTGGATCTAACTTCGGTTCATTTAATATTCTAAAATCAATTACTCTGATTTTATAGTCTAAGAATCGGTTTAATAATTTGTCATCTAATTTATCATATGATAGGCCGTTTAATTTTTTAAGCATCATTAGACCTTTTAGATTTAAAACCAATTTATTTTCATAAAAGTTTTTTATTGTCTCATATCTTTGCCTACCATCTATAATCTCAATTTTATCCTCTCCATGGAATAAAATTAAAGGAGGAATTTCCGTTCCAATAAATATACTTTCAATGAAATATGTAGCTTTTGTATCATCCCAAACATACTTTCTTTGATAATAAGGGCTATAGTTTATTTTATTCTTATATCTTGCATTAAATAAATCAAGTATAGAAATAATTCGGCTTTCAATCTTCAAGTGATCCTTAAATATATTAATTATTTCTTGATCTGTTAAAAATACATTTTCCATAGTAAAAAGCAATTTATAGGAGTATATAATTTTTTCTATTCTTTTTTTCTGATTGATGGACCCCCTTTAGTAATTAACTGATGTGCTTTTAGAAAATTTCCCTCAACCTGTTTCGTTTTGTCCAAAAGGTCTAATTCTTTAACATCAAGCTCCTGAAGCTTACTCACATCTCTCAAAATTGAATTCATTTGAGATTCAAATTCAGCACGATGTATGAATTCCCATAATTTTAACATTTCCTTATTTTTCTTTTCTTTAGACATCTTAAGCAAGTTAATATGATTAATATTTTTTCTTATTCATAAATCTATTTAAAAGAAGAGGGTTCCATATATAGATAACATAATCAGAATTATCCACACCGATTTTATTATTCTCAACAAGGTAGGACAATATAACATTAAATGTCCCCCACATCATTTTTTTTGGAAGATTATTGAATAGTTCAGTTTTCTTGAATTCACCACTATGTTCTTTTATGAATTTTTCAACCATTATAATAGTATCAAGTCTTGGCATTCTTGTTATAATGTTTTCTATGTTGCATGTTAGTTGATTTGCTGTTTCCATTTTTATCAATTGATAATACTATCAAATGATACTATATAAACTTTTTGGTATTAAAGAAAATGTGTATAAATGCGAGTTTTGAAATAAATTGAAGGGCATTATTCTCTTTCCATTAAATAGACGTAACTTCTATAATTATTCTCGATATGTTTAGTTTCTCTAAAGTATATATAAAAATGCCCCCGCCGGGATTCGAACCCGGGTCAAAGCCTCGAAAGGGCTTTATGCTTGGCCTCTACACCACAGGGGCATATTAATTAAATCAAAATTCAG
>JAGVXO010000027.1 GCA_018303755.1 Candidatus Pacearchaeota archaeon | reverse complement strand
ATCTAATTGAATAAATTTAATTAAAAGATAAAATAAAACCCAAATTAAAAGATGTAAGGTAAGAGAAAGTGATTAGATGATAGAAGAATATTTGGCGCTTCGCGCTTGTTTATTTTTTAAATCCTACGCCATGAGCAGATTGGTTTTTTAATCACCCCGATTTAACTTAAATGGAAAAAATAATAAAACACCAATGAACAAATCTAAAATAAGGAAAAGAAATGGGTTGTTTAAAGAAAGTATTCAAAAATTATCTTACAGCAGATAAATCAAAATTGTCGGCAGGACAATGCATCCAAGCAAGTGTATTCTTCTTACTCCGCTTAAAACTCCAAATATCCCTGCTGATGTGGAAATTATAAAAACATAAAATCCATAAAATCCTGAGAAAATAAACACGATTAATGAGATTATAACAAGCACAGATGCTGATAAAACGGAATAATTTATTTTTGAAAAGACAAGAATTGATTTTTTTGCGAGAAACAAAGTATAGAAATAGCAAAGTGTTCCAACAAGGCAAATTGTTGCGATAATTATCAATAGGTTTGTAAAAGAAATGCTGCTGATTAAATTCCGTACAACTGCAGCTGAGCCTGTTCTTGTTTTTGATATAGAATAAAGCACTATAAAACTTAATCCCATAACAATTGTGTTTATTGCCCCGAGCATAATGATAAACTCTTCATTTGTTTGTTTTGTAACTGATGCGCCGATTATTGCTGCCTGTCCACTGCCAATGCCTGGAAGAGAGCTGCATAACGGCGTAGATATCAGACAGGCAAGTGCAGGTTTTATTAATTTTTTCATAGGAATTCTTGGTTTTTCTATTATCTGTTTTGGAATTTTTGGAGATGTTTTTAAGCTTATAATAATTGAAGATGCGCCGAATAATCCGCTAAGCATTGGAAGAAAGGGCTCTGTTAAACTGCTGTTAAACACAATTATCCCAAGAAAGCCTGCTAAAAGAAATACAGCTAAGGCAGTAAATTTTCTTTTTTCTTGAAATATGAAAATTCCTGACGCAATTATAAGAATGTAGGGAATCAGTGGAGAAAGAAAATTTAGCAGTGCAGGTGCTATAAAAATTGTAATCGGCGTGAAAAATAAAATAATTGGTATTGCCATTGCACTTCCATAAGTTGCTAGAAAAATTGCTTCATATCCCCGCCCTTGTTTAAGCATTTCATGTCCTGGAAGAACTGAAAGTATTGTATCTTCATCAGGCGCACCTAGAAGAATGCTTGGAATAAAATCAATAAAGGTGTGAGTTATTGACATTGAAACAATAAAAACCGCGAGGGTAATTGGAGAGAAAATACCAAGAAGCGCGCCGGATATGGATAAGAGCATTGCCCCAACCAAATTTATATGAATTCCCGGCGTGAGGCCGGAGATAGTGCCTGCGAGAATTCCGACGAGGATTGCGAGAAGGATTTCAAGGAACATTCTTTCTTTAACCTTTAATTCTTTATAGGTTTATTCTAAAAAAGCGCACCAAAACAAGCTCAAACAATGATTCCTATGGTTTTGAAGATAACTATAGCTATTCTTCATGGTTTATAGGGAAATCTCCGAGGATTAGTGAATAATGTAAATCTTTGTAAATTACTTAAAATTTACTTAAAGTAACAAATAATGCATGATTCAATTTGTAAAATAGAAAACTTTTTAGTTGGCATTTCTGCTGAATAACGGAGTAATGGAAGAAATTAGTGTTCTTTACTAATGTTATATATTTATAAATACTTGTTAACTGGCAAAGAAAGCTTTATAAAGTCCACAATCTAACAGAAAGCATGGAAAAGAATAAGTTAAAAGAAGTTTTACAGGATCAGCAAGGTTTGTTTGATAAAGCAGATGATCTTATTGAAAGAGATATTTCTTTAAAGGATTATATGAAAGGAAATGAGATAGTAATTATAACGGGCATTAGAAGATGTGGAAAAAGCTCGCTTTTGAAAATTATTTCAAAAAAACTTAATGAAAAATTTGTTTACATGAATTTTGATGATATAAGACTTACAGATTTTAAAGTAGAAAATTTTGAGGATATAGAAGAGATAGTTTCAGAGATATATGGGATAAAAACAAACGTAATTTATCTTTTGGATGAAATTCAAAATGTGCCTTTTTGGGAGAGATGGGTAAATAACTTATATGCAAAGAAAATTAAAGTTTTTGTTACAGGTTCAAACTCAAGCCTGCTAAGTTCTGAAATTTCAACATTTCTTACTGGTAGAAATAAAGTCATTAAACTATATCCTTTTTCTTTCAGAGAATTTTTGCTATTCAAAAAAATTAAAACAGATTATCAAACAACAGATGAGAGAAGGGCAGTTTCTCAAACATTTAATGAATATTTTGAGAAAGGCGGATTTCCTTTAGTAATAATAAATGATGATTTAACCCTTTCAAAACAATATTTTGAAGATATACTTAACAAAGATATCATAAAACGATATAATATAAAGAAAGTAAAAGAGCTTAAAGATTTGATTTTATACTTATTCTCTAATGTTAGCAAGACTTATTCTTATTCAACATTAAAACAAGTTTCCAGTATAAAGAGTTTGAGCATGATTAATAATTATATTGAGTATCTAAAAAATGTTTTTGTTGCATCTACGATAAATAAATTTGACTATTCAATTAAAAAACAAAAAGTTTCTTCATCTAAATTTTATGTATTGGATAATAGTTTTTTAAAAACAGTAGCTTTTAATTTCTCAGAAAATGCAGGAAAAAGATTAGAAAATCTTGTTTTTATAGAATTAGTAAGGCGAGGGAATGAAATTTATTATCATGCTAAAAAGAATGAGTGTGATTTTATAATCAAAGAAGGACTCAAGATAACTAAAGCTATTCAAGTATGCTTAATCTTAGATAAGATAGTCGTAGAAGATAAGAAAATAACTATTAAGCCTGTTTGGAAATGGTTGCTTGAGAAAGGATAGTAGATTAAGTTAATGTTAAGGAAATGGTTCAGGCAATTGTGAGGGAGTTTGAGAATGAAAAGGGATAAAGAAAAAGATAAAAAGGCGGAAAGAGGCGAATTAATATGGTAAAGAAAAATATAATAAAATCACAAAAGAAATTAACCGAAGAGCAGAGTGAAGTAGAACCAGAAATCAATCCTCAAAGAGAAAGGGAAGAATTGGGAAAAGAAAAGCCAAAGGCAGAATATATTTCATGATTTAGTAAAGATTGAGAAAACTTTATGGGACGATTTAGAAAAGATTGGTGGAAGGACCGGGATAGAAAGGGTGCTGAATTTTTATGAATATCTGTCTTTTCTATATTTCCAGGACGCAATAGACAAAAAAATGACAGAAAGATTGTTTAAACCTGAATTGATCAAAAATTATGAAAAATTTAAGAACCATTTAAAACCTGAATTTGAAAATCTAAATAAACTCTATATTCTATTCAAGGAAGAATAAAATGACATTCAAACTATCGCCATCAACCTTAAACTTAATGCACGAATGCCCTAGATGTTTCTGGCTTTCCACTCATAAAGTTTGGACAAGACCTGCTGGAATATTCCCAAGTTTACCAAGCGGGATGGATGGCATCTTGAAGATACATTTTGATAAGTTTATGGAGAAGGGCAAACTGCCTCCAGAACTCTGCGATAATTCTGAATGTAAAAATCTTAAACTTTTTGATGACAAAGAAATACTTAAAGAATGGAGAAATTCCAGAAAAGGTTTATGGTTTGAAGATAAAGAAGGAAATATACTTCATGGTGGAATTGATAACCTGTTAATAAACAAAACAAACAGCAAGATTATCGTTCTCGATTATAAAACTCGAGGGTTTCCTCTGAAAGAAGACACTCATGAACATTATCAAGACCAACTCAATATCTATGCTTGGCTTCTTGAGAAATTAGGTTACAAAGTAGAGGATTTTGCCTATTTGTTATTTTATCATCCAAAAGAAGTTTTAGAAACTGGGGAAGTTGTATTTAACACTGATTTAAAGAAAATGAAAATCTCTCCAGAAGATGCTGAAAAGCTTTTCAAGAAAGCTATTAAGATGCTTAATACAGACTGCCCTAAGGAAAGTTGTGTTTGGTGCGAGAAAGTTTAATTTTAGAAATTAGCCTCGATAATAATCAAGACAAGTTAATCTTTTTATAGTTTAATTCTTTGAGAAAATCAACATGGCTGAGAATAAATGGCAACATTTTGTACCTCAATTTTACTTTAAGTATTTTTCAATAGATTCGAAAAATATCTGCGGATATTATCTCAGAGGTAAAAAACATTATAGAAGTCCGATTGTGAGTCAGTCTGCAAAAAACTATTTTTATTCTGAAAATACTGAAGTTGAAAAGAGCTTTTCATCGATAGAATCTCAATTCAATTTTAAAGAAAATCATAGAAAACGACAATTTTCGAGCTTTAACAGGCTATGAATATATGGAGATGCTTAGGTTTATCTCTTTTCAAGGTAGCAGGACAGAAAAGGCTAAGATGCTATCTGATGATTTTATTAGCAAAATGTTTGAAAAAGTAGTTAAGCCAATGATGAAGGCAGACAAAGAACTTATGAAAAAAGTAACAGAACAGGATTTAGATAAAGTAAAGTTAGTTTATCCAGGAGCATTCTTGTACGGGGTAGTCCATTCTTTAGAATCTAATATACTTCTTACCGACTTAGTGCCAGCAGTCATAATAAACAAAACGGAGCAGGAATTTATCTTCAGCGATAATCCCGTAATATTTTATAATTTAATCTATAGGGATCCGAGTCATGCCTTTGAAGGAATTCAACATCCAGGCTTAATTGTTCTTTGTCCAATCTCTCCAAAGAAGTGTTTATTACTTTTTGATTCTAATTATTATTCAATTAGATTAGATAATAAAAGTACCATCGAAATAGATGATTTAGAAGATATAAGATCTATAAATAAATTACAATTTCACAATTGCCTCTATAATATTTATTACAAGTCAGAAAACCAAAAGTCTTCTGTGGAGGATTTATCTAGAGATTATTTTTCGGAGTATTCAAAAGACAAAGATTTAGCACAAATAAAAGAAGTCCCTAAGTGGAATGGTGGAAATAATTCTTTACTCGTTAGCTCGAAAAAAGGAATACCCGAAAAAGTAAGTCTACGATTTATTGAGTGTGGCAAACCCTTGCGAAAAGTAGCTGTAATTAGAAATAAAGAACTAAACGATTTGTTTGAGGAAAGAATGAAATTATAT